>JAPFBP010000009.1 GCA_029250275.1 Candidatus Nitrosopumilus sp.
TTGTTATTTTGACTTATCTTTGAATCTTCTGAGCTCATTTCAATTGATTCTAAATTCAGCATACTTATTCGTATTGTCCGATTTCGGATTGAAGATATTTTTAAAAATAAAGAGCCAATGACGGGATCTGAACCCATGACCTATTGATTACAAATCAATTGCTCTACCAGGCTGAGCTACATTGGCACAAAATCAAATAAAATTTTTCAAGGTTTAAAGTGTTACCAGTAGCCAGAATGTCTGGATTAACAAAAAATAATCCCGTAAAAACCGTAATTTCCTTCTCGGTTTTATTGGAAACTCACGTAAAGGAGATTAGATATGAATAGTTTCCTTACAAAGAAAAAAGATAGCACTTCGTTTGATGAAGTATTATCTACTGCACCAAAAAGCACACAGTCGAACAAGCGATATGGAATCAAACTACTTGGCAAAGATAATTGGAAATGCATACCACCACAAAGTTGGAGTTTGTGGGGTATCCTCGTATTGAAAAGTAAACAACTTTGATTTTTTACCGCATTTATTACAAAATTCTTGTTCTAATGTAGTATCTATATCACACTTTGGGCAGAGTTTGTTAATCTTGCCATGGATGTTTGCCAGTCTGTTCAAGATGGTCATTGTAATGTTTACATTGTTTTCTAGCATCATATATCACCCAAATTGCAAATGGGATTAATATGATAAATCCAATTCCAAACGTAACAAGTGTAATTATCGCTAAAACTATACCTACAATCAACAATACAATTCCACGAGTGATATTTCCAAGATAGATATGCCCAATTCCTACAAGACCAATTATTCCAAGAACTGTAAGAATTAGTGTTGTACCTTCAGATTTCCACTGCATTGGTCTTTGATTTGGATTATAATTTAGTGAGGGGGTACTGTAATTTGGTGAGTGGTTATTTGGTGGTGTGCCATTCACAACTGAACCACAATCTACACAGAATTTAGATTTAGATTCTTCAGGATTTTCTTTACCACATTTTAAACAAATTGTACTCAATATTTAGAATAAAATAATCTAGTATATCACGGTATTGAAATGTATGATGATGAACTATTTTCCTAAAACACTATTGATACAACGGTCTTTTATCATCTCACCCAATTCGAATGATTGAAGATACCCCATATTATTTTCACAATTAACTTATTTTAATGATGGGGGATGTCTGGTTTAGCATTCACAAATCCTTTAGCTAACGAAACCTTTTTAGCTGATTATGTTTGATACTTACCATGAACGCCATTAAAGGCGACATTATGGCATCTGGTAAAGTGTTACCTGAGGTTAATTTGAAAATGATATTATTTTAAAATTCATGAAAACACAGTCAGTTTATAATAATGCCCTATTTTGATACCAATTATGAGATACATCGAACCAAATCGAGTCAAGATTTTGATGATGATGTTTTTTGCTACTGGTGCAATCGGGATAGTTATTGGATTGTCTCCTATTTCTCCACCTTCTATGACTATGATGATCACTTTCATGGGTGTGATTAACATTGGATTGGGTGCTTTCTTTACATTCATCTTTCTAACACAGATTCAAAGTCAACCTGATAAAAGAAAGAAGAAAAGAACAACTGACTGAGTATTATCTATAACTTTAAAATTTTCTAAAGTTTTACCTTCAATTAAGATATAAATAATAACTCTCTTTCATGAATTCAGAAATGCTAAGCTTAGTTGCAAAGAATTTATTTCTTACAAAAGGAAAAGGGGTTCACGACGATAGGCTAACTAGTTTTGAATATGCTCTTAGGGATGCTGGTATTGCAGGAACCAATCTTGTTTTGATTTCAAGTATTTTTCCTCCTCAAGCAAAATTAATTTCTAGAAAAGAAGGTTTAAAAAAAATTTCACCTGGGCAAATTTTATTTACAATCTATTCAAAAAATCAAACAAATGAGCCTCATAGAGTATGTGCTGCATCTGTTGGTCTTGCTCAACCAAAGGATAAATCCAGATATGGATATCTTTCTGAATACGAATCTTATGGGCAAAATGAAATTCAAGCCGGTGATTATGCTGAGGATATTGCAGCCCAAATGCTTGCATCTTCTTTAGGAATTCCTTTTGATGCTGATAAAGCATGGAATGAAAAGAGACAACAATGGTCAATTTCTGGAGAAATTTACAAAACTCATAATATTACTCAAGCTACTAAAGGTGATAAAGATGGAAAATGGACAACTGTTTTTGCTGCCGCAGTTCTTTTATTGTAATTATTTTTTGTATCCTTTAAGATAAAACATTGCAGCTGCAATTGCAACTATTGTAATTATGATTACAACTATGATTGATTCATCAACTTCTAATTTTTCTGTTTGTAACTTTTTTCCTCCCAAAGAAAATTCTAATTCTTGATTACTAACAATTGTCTTTTCACCGAAAATATATTTGCCTTGAATTATTTGTCCTTCTTTAGGATCAAAAATCCATCCCTCTTTTGTTATGTCTAGAGGAATTTCTTCATTATCTATGGTTTGAGTTTGAAGAATATTTCCATTAACATCTGAAAAGTTGGTGTTTTCAGTAGACAATATTACAACTTGAATAATTGAATTTAGAGGATAAAATCCAGTAGAGAAATACTCTGATCTATACAATTCATCTGTTTTCAAAAATTCTAGTGGCTTGATTTTATCAATGTTTGATGCTATTCCTGAATAATTAGTTGACAGTCTTAATTGAAGTAATGATTTATTTTCTGATGGTATTATAGTAAACGTCATTTTTGCGTTCTCATCTGTTGAAAGATTTTTTGCAACATCATAAAATCCTCCTGAATTTCTGATGATTTTTGGAATTAGAATGGATGATATTTTTTCATACATGGAATGGGTGTCTTCCATGGGCATTGTGTATACTGCAGAAATAGTTCCTTTACCTGAAATTATTCCTGATGTTTGCAGAGATACATTTGCCTCATCACTAGGCTGAATGAATGTGGAGTGCAGTTTTGCTTTTGTGTCAAATATTCCATTTATTTCATCGATGAATTGATTTGATATTTTCAATGTTGAATTTTGTATTGCTGGAAAATTTTTATCTGCTGCATTTCTTTTAACATTTATTATTATACATGATTCTCCATGAACTCCTAAAATACATTCATCTTCATTTGTTATAATTACTGCTGAAATATTACCATTTTCTCTAATTCTTTGTTCTAATTCAGATGGGATTTTAATTTCTTGAATACTTGTACTTTGTAATGTTATAGATGCTGTAACATTTTGAGATATTCTCTTATCTACAATAATTTGTGCGATTTCTTGAAACGTAGCAAGGCTCATTTCTTGTGAATATGCATAGTTTGCTGAAATTCCAATTAACACCATTATTGTAAAGAGAACAATCATTTGTTGCATATATCATCCTTCCAAAAATGAAATTATTAAATTTACTCCTATTTCCATGTGAATGTTATTTGATTTGTTTATTTTTTATAAAAATAATTTATCTGGTAACTAATATTCCAATAAATACTACTATCAAGATAGTATGGCACTAATCTCTGTTCTCGCTGATCTTTTTCAAAACCCTATCATTCAACTAGTTGCTGTTTTGAGTGCTTTTGGGATAGGATTATTTCAAGGAATCATTATTGGGAGGGCAATACTTGTACGATTTCCTCGTTTACAAAATCATGTAAAAACTGTATCAGTTACAATGTTTATCTTATTTTTGATAAATGCTCTATTGAGTGTACCTCGATTCGCCTCACCTAAAAAAATTATCATTTCTAATTTATCTGTAAATAGTCCTAGCGAACTTACATCTTTCATTTTTTTGATATTTGGAGTGAATACTGAATTTCTAACTGTATTGGCAATTTCTGTCACCGTGATGAGTTTTGTTGTCTTGAAATTTACAAACCTTAATGTGGTAACCAAAGGATTTGTTTTCTTTTTTAGTGCATTAATTTTGATATTGACTGCTGTTAGTAGATTCACTGATCTTACTCCTAGTACTTTTGAAGTGTTGTTGTATTTCCTATATCAAATGGGAATCACTATTGGAATTTTGATGGGCTCCATCAGAAAAATTAAACCTAAAAAATTAAACTTCAAATAAGTTCAAACGTTTAAATCAGATTATGATTGTCTTGGAATTGACATCGAATTCAAACCGTTCGGGGAACAAGCTGGCAGTCCATGCGTTGGACTGTCAGCCCCATTTATCTAAAATCTAGGTTAATGATGAGAGTGTTTTTACTTGTTCTTTGATGTAGTCAAAACCTTCTTGCCAGAATTTTGGACTTGTTATGTCAAAGCCGTATTCTGATAGGAGTTTTTCTGGTCTTTTAGAACCCCCTGCTTCAAGAATGCTCATGTATGCGGGAACAAAGTCTTTTCCTTCTTTTTTGTATCTTTGAAACAATGACAAAGCTAGTAAATTACCAAATGAATATGCATAACAGTAAAACGGTGTATGATAAAAGTGTGGAATACAACTCCACTCTATTGCAAAGTCATCTGATATACTTACTGAGTTTCCAAATTGAACTTTGAGGTTTTGTAAATATGTTTTTGAAATTTCATCTATTGTGGTTCCCTCCCCAATCTGTTTATGTACATCAACTTCAAAGATTGTGAAAAATGATTGCCTTAGAATTGTAGCATATAGATCATCAATTTTTCTAGATAACATTGCCTTTTTTTCATCATCAGAAATTTTGTTTGACAAATTATCATACAACAATAATTCTGAAAAAGTTGATGCAGTTTCTGCTAATGGTAACGGGGCATCTTGAACAAGAATTGATCTATCTTGTGCTGCTTGACTGTGAACTGCATGACCTAACTCATGAGCCAAAGTAAAAACATCTCTTGATTTTCCAGTAAAATTCACCAATACAAAAGGTGTAATTTTTGGAGTAAGTGTACTACAAAAGGCACCGTCTCTTTTTCCTTGTCTTATGGCCGAATCAATGTGGTTTTCATTGAATATTTTTCTTGCATATTCTTCCAATGTACTGTTAAATTTTCCAAGAGACTCAAAAACCAATTTTACTGATTTATCATAAGAATAATTTTTTTCTTTAATGTTTGCTGCTGCTGGTGCATACAGGTCATACCTTCGTAATTTTTTCATTTTTAACATTTTTGCTTTTTGAATAAAGAATTTTTGAAATACTGGTGAATTTTTTTTACAAACTGTGAGTAGAGACTCTATAGTTTTATCATCTATATCATTTCCAATATTCCTCATTGAGATTGGTGATTTGTACCCTCTAATGTCAATACCTTCATCTTTCCAATTTTGGACAATATTTTGATATATCTCTCCCACCACTCCTTTATTTTCAAAATATTTGGAAAGAATGGTTTTGTATGCTGTTTCTCGAACTTTTGGATTTGTACTTCTTACATAGTTTGTGAGTTCCTCACGTGTCATCACTTTATTTTTATTTCCAATTTTCATTTTATATTCATAGGAATTAGTTATCTTGTCATAGAGTTTTACAAGTGCAGATATCCCTGTTACATCTAATGTGTTTATGATTCGTTCTTCAGGTTCACTTAATGCATATTTTGCAAATAGTCTTTTATGTGAAAGATACTCTGTAATTTCACCTGCATCTTTCATGAGTCTTTTTGCATTTTTCTCATCGACTTTTATTTTCCACCATAAATCAAAAAATAAAATTTTATTTGATATTTCAGAACCAAGTTTTGACATCTTTGTCATTAGAGATGTTGCTTCATCTGATTGTGTATCTGATGAATATGATAATGATGCATAACCTCCAATCCTACTCATATTTTCAGAAATTTTTTCTACTTGATGAAGAATGTCCATAAATTGTTTAGATGACATTTTTGGATTTAATTTTGATTTGATTTTTTCAAACTTTTTTGCCTGATTTTCTAATTCTTGAATTTGTTTTTGAAATGCAGGGCTTTTTGGATTCTTCACTAGTTCTGATAGATCCCATTTACCTAACTGATATAATGACATCTGAGTTTGTTGCTTTGTAACTATTAAAAAATGAAATGGTGCTTAGGATATCTGTATAATTTCTGAAATTTATCTTAAAAAACAAAAATATTACTACAAATCTCCTTTTTATGGCCTTTTTGAGAAATTATATTTAATCGATCTAGGCTCAATTTCCGCTAAAAATTATTAAAAAAATGGGTTATTATAGGAAATCAACAGCGCAATATTGAATTCCTTTGGTTTTAGAAATTATTAAAGCAAATTCGACATGTGGTCGTTGTGGAAAAAATTCCATGTTGTCTGACAATGTTACTGGAGAGAGATTCTGTGGAAAATGTGGTTTTGTTATTACTGAGACTTTACAAGATTCTGGTCCTGAATGGAGATCATTTTCAAAAGAAGGCGGCGCAGATCCAACTCGTACTGGTGCGCCAACATCATTAGCAATGCACGATAGAGGACTTGCAACAATCATTAGTCCTATGAATAAAGATTCTTCTGGAAAACCTCTTACGTCAACAATGAAGAGTACTATTGAAAGACTAAGAACATGGGATAGCAGAAGTAAAGTTAATGCTTCTTCTGATAAAAATCTCAGACAAGCCCTAAGTGAATTATCAACATTAAAAGACAAACTTTCGTTATCTGATGCAGTTATTGAAAAAGCATCATACATTTACAGAAAAGCATTGGAGAAAGGTCTCGTCAAAGGTCGTTCTATTTCTGCATTAATTGCCGCATCTCTTTATGCTGCATGTAGGGATACTGAAACTCCTAGAACTCTAAAAGATGTTGCTGATGCAGGTAATATTAAGAAAAAAGATATTTCAAGATGTTATAGAATTTTACATCAAGAATTAGAATTAAAAATGCCAGTTGTAGATCCAGTACAATGCGTTGCAAGAATTGCAAGCTCAATTGGAATCACAGAAAAAACAAAACGATTTGCAGTTAAAGTACTTAGAGATGCACAGGCACATGAAGAATCTGCTGGAAAGGATCCAATGGGATTGGCCGCAGCAGCATTGTATTTGTCCTGTGTGAAAAACGGTGAGGATAAAACTCAGCGAGATATTGCAGAAGCAGCAAATGTTACAGAAGTGACAATTAGAAATAGATACAAAGGCTTGCGATTAGACCAAAATATGGATACACTGGGAGGCAAATGAAAATATGACTCAAACTAAACCTATAATTGCAATTGTAAATGTAGTAGCCTCTGCAACGATTGAACAAAAATTAGATCTTGTAGATATTACTAAAAAATTCCCTGCAGTTGAATATCATCCTGAACAATTCCCTGGTGCCGTTTTCAGACTTAAAAGTCCAAAGACTGCAACACTGCTTTTTGGCTCAGGAAAGATGGTATGTACAGGCGCAAAATCTCAAGAATTGGCAGAACTTGCAGTTTTTGAAGTAGTAAAAATTTTAAGAAAAGGTAAAATCAAAATCAAAAACGATCCTATAGTAACAATACAAAATATTGTATCTTCAATTAATCTTGGAGGTAAAGTAAACTTGGAGCAAGCTGCTAGAACCCTTCCTAGAAGCATGTACGAACCAGAACAATTCCCAGGACTAATTCACAGAATGCTTGATCCTAAAACAGTAATTCTAATTTTTGCATCAGGCAAATTAGTTTGTGTTGGAGCAAAACTTGAAAAAGATGTCCATCGTTCTGTTAACCAAATTCATGCTTTGCTTGAAGAAAAAGACTTGATGGTTTACGATTAAAATCATATAGTATTCTTAAAATCTAAATTTTTTATTCTGGAAATTTTTTTTACCCCATAATTTTATTCATGAATATAACACCATTTCCAAATTTTTTCTGGAACTGCCTGCATTACAGAATGCATGTTTCTTCAAAGTGGTTTATTGCATGTTTACCAATTGATGAATTACAGCAACCCCCATGTCAGCATGTTAAACACATTCAAAGTGCAACTACGGGGAGATTTCTTTATCACATTCTTTACAATTTTTTGTCTTTTGAGATATTTTTCTCGAGAAAGAAAAATGTTCACATTCTTTTTACATTCTAATATTTTTTCAAAGTATCTTTGTATCTTTTTATAGATTCCATGATCACTATTTTGGACTCTTTTGCAGATTCCCACCCCAAAATTTCTACTTTCTTACCTTCCAAATCTTTGTAAACTTGAAAAAAGTGTGCAATCTCTGAACGATAATGATCTTCGATTTTAGTAATATCTGTAGTGTGCAAATATCGTGGGTCATTTGTTGCAACACAAATAATTTTGTCATCCATCTGTCCATCATCTTTCATTTGTAGTAATCCGATTGGTCTTGCTTCAATTAGGATTCCTGGATATGTGGGATTTGTAACTAGTACTAGTGCATCAAGTGGGTCCCCATCATCAGACAATGTTTGAGGAATTAAACCGTAATCTCCAGGGTAATGAAATGGTGAAAATAATACTCTGTCCAATTTTATTATGTTGTGTTTTTTATCATATTCGTACTTGTTCATAGAACCTTTGGGGATTTCTACAATAACATTGACTATTTCTGGAACATCATTACCTGATTCTATATCATGCCAAAAATTCTTGCTCATTTTCTAGCTCTTCGTTTAGATATTCAGTATATGAATTCTATGCATTTACTCTAACAACAAAGAGATAATCTGGAATGTCTTGTTGATTATATCAAGTCATTATTATTTGGAATTACTTTGAATATTTTTACAGTATATTCTCCTTCAAAGATATTTACAAATTTTCCTGTATCTGAATCCATATTTCTAACTCTGAATTTGTATTCATAAGAGCCATCTCCTTTTGCATCTATTTGCGCAAAATGAACTGGATCTTCTCCTTTGTAAAATTGAATAATAATTGGATGTCTTTCAACAACATTAGATGCTTCACCTGTGACCGTTCCCCAAGGTAGTTTGTTATTTTGAGGAATGTTCATTGTAGTTACTGTTCTCTCTAAACTAATTTTTTCATTAATTGGAGTTACAGTAATTTGATTTGGTTCTGCTGAAATGTTACTTGGAATCATGATTATTCCAAATATTGTCATAATTGATGCCATTAACACTAGATTTGATTTTGTACTCATTCCCATGTCTATTTTTCGATGTTATTTAAAAAATTTGTTATTAATTTGTACTTGTTTTGCTTTGATTAGGGTAATTCTTCTTCCAAATCACAGCAAGCCTTGTGAACCCATTGGTCTTTAGAGTTTTTTAAAATCTCTTTACCTGCTTTTATGACATCTCCACACTCTACACATTTTCCAGTAAATTTGGCTTTCATGGTTTTTTCTAATTTTAATCTAATTTTAATTAAGTTATTGATCAAATCTGCAATTAATATCCAATTTGTATCTGAATTTTCTTTATTTTTTAGAATTGTATTTAGGGGGAGATTCTTTGGATCATTTCGCTTCACTTTTCCTCTGGAGTACGTCCACAGGCTCTATTTGCCTTTTAGATTTTAATGATTATTATTTTACGCTTGAATAAAATTTGAGAATTTCAGATAATTTTCTATGAATTCATCATTTTTTCAAATATTTTTTCAGTTAATATTTAATGACATGTACTTGTATGATATTGTATATGGATTCCACGGATATAGTAGATGATGTAAATTCTCTGCTAAAATTGGGGGTTGGTGATCCATATAGATTAGAACATATCAAACAGACCTATATTCAAAATCAAAAAATCTGGATCACTGATGAGAATTATCTAAAACGTCTGAGAGAAAAATACCTCATCAAACATACTTCTGATATTCAAACTGATAATGAAATTGTTTTTGAAAATGAACTAGAAGATAAAGAAACTATTCATTGTTGGAAATGTGGAAAAAAAGGCCCACTAAGTGCTAATTTTTGTATGATTTGTGGTACTTCATTATTTGAGGTTGGCTCAACTAAACACATCACAAAATCTAAATCTTCTAATTCTATAAATTTCAAAAAATATATTCCATTGAAAATCACTATGTTGGTAGGAATTTCTGTTTTAATTTTGTTAATTCTTGGGACTGGCTATTCTCTAGGATATTTTGATAATGTATTAGACTCATCATCTGATAAAATTTCTACTGTAATTGAGAATGAAGTTATTTTTTATGGCGAATATGATCCAAAATGTGGTGATGGTTCTGTTCTTAATCCTGACACCAAGGAATGTGTACTTGGTATGGTATTAAACACAATAGATTCTGGAAAAATTCCTTCTAAATGCGGTCCTGGAACTATCTTTGACTCTAAATCTAATTCTTGTATTCCTGGGTAATTAAAAAAAAGTGGACCTAATGGGAGTTGGTCCTATGATTGTCATTTTTTGAGTTTGTTTTCATTTCTGGTAATTGGCTTGTCTTTTTTATAATCTCTTGAATTTGTAAAATTATGAAATATGCCCTAGATTATAAAAATACACCAAGAACGATAAAATACGAATCTAGTCTTGCTGATGTTTTAAAAAAAATAATTGATGAAAAAAAGAGTAGGATTTTGGTTACTGAAAATGACAAAATTACTGGAATTGTGACTGAAAAAGATTTGGGGGTTTTTCTCCTAACTGATGATACAGAAAGAAAACTGAATGAGATCCCATTATCTACAATTATTAAAAAAATAATTTCTGTTGATGAAAAGACAAGTCTAATAGAATGTGCTGAAATAATGCTGACAAAATCAATTGGTTCGTTGGTAGTAAAATCAGAGGACGAGGTTGTTGGAATTTTAACAAAAACTGATCTTGTAAGATATTTTACTAAAACACATCCTAATGAAAAGATAGTTGGAGAGTACATGTCTCCATATTATGCCTGGCAATACTCTGATACCCCTCTATACAAAATAGTTCTAAAAATGATTGACGAAAAGATATCTCGAATTATACTTCGAAATCGTGAAGAAACCCCTGTGGGGATTATTACATTTAGAGATTTATTTGAACTGGCACTAAAACAAGGAAACTATGAAGACGTTCTTGATAATACTGATCCGGTAATATCCGTAATATTTCCAAGAAAAGGATTCATTTCAGAATCTGGATTTGGTGGAAGTGTTAAGGTTGATGACATTATGAGCAAAGATATTGTTTCTGTAAATTATGATGATGATTTGGCAAAAACAGGAAAAATGCTTTTGGAGAAAAATATCAATGGAGTTGGAGTCTTATCTAGACATGGTAATATTATTGGAATCCTCAGTAAGACTGACATTGTAAAATCTGTGGCATTTTTAAAATAATGTCTGGTCTCTTTAGTTTTGATACCTTGATGGAATAACTCTGGGGACTCTCTCACTAATCCTTTGAAATCCTTCTTTTGTTATCTTCACTTTCTAATCCCATATGCGGATGGAACCATAAAAATAACATCAGGGTGGTGGACCGAATGGGATTTGAACCCACGACCTTTGCGGGAAGTTAATTCCTTACGCAGTGTGAGTGCGTCATCCAAACCAAACTAGACGACCGGTCCAACTTAATTACTGAAATGCTAGTTTTTTGTCTTTGCTATTGTGTGATATTGTAATTACCATGCCTTTTTCTACTGATTTTAGAAATAATCCTCATGTCTTTACAAGAATTTGATGTATTAATTGATAGAATGAAGTTGGCCTTTGAAGGTGCAGATAATTTAGGGCAATATGTGGAAGCTGCTAAAGTCCTATTCCAAATGAATGAACAA
Source organism: Candidatus Nitrosopumilus sp. (assembly GCA_029250275.1). Taxonomy (GTDB): domain Archaea; phylum Thermoproteota; class Nitrososphaeria; order Nitrososphaerales; family Nitrosopumilaceae; genus Nitrosopumilus. Next base: position 11,655 of record JAPFBP010000009.1, read on the forward strand.
CTACCTGATGATCTACAATTGACTTTTGAAGAATTAGATGATCCAGATGAAGCAAAATCTTTTGTCAAGCAATACGATGCTGAATTAAAGCATGCAATTGTAAATTATAGGCAAAGATTAATGATTTCTTAATTCTATTTCTTGACGCCGAGATTTCTGTTCTTTAATCTCAAGTATGGATTTTTACATTTTCTGCATCGAGTTGCAGAAATATCGTTTCTAGCACCACATTTGAAGCAAATTTTCATAACAAGACGTGCTTGTTGTGCAATTCTTTTCTTCTCTGGGTCTGTGACTGGCATTTAATTTTCTCCTCTCTCTCTCTCTTTTATTCTAATCGGATTTTTCCATTTTCCCAGCTAACAATACTGGTACTTCTGCAGGTCTTTTTGCTACTGGGATATTTGCTTTGTTAAACATTAACACTTTGGATTCTGCCGAACCATAATTTCCCATAATTATTGCTCCTGCATGACCCATTCTTTTTTCTTTGGGTGCTGCTCTTCCTGCAATGTATGCTACTGTTGGTTTCTTAAATCCAATATCGATAATTCTTTGAGCTAAAATTTCTTCAGAGTCTCCACCTATTTCTCCAACTATCACTAGACCTTCCATGTCTGGAATATCTTTTACCATTTCAAATGCGTCAATTAATCTTGTACCATTAACTGGGTCTCCTCCTATTCCAATGGTAATTGATTGACCAAATCCAGATGTTGTAAGTGCATCTGAAATCTCATAGAGTAAAGTTCCACTTTTTGATAGTACTGCAATTTTACCTGCTTTGAAAGGCATTGGTGGCATAATTCCTATTTTGATTAATTCTGGAATCATTATTCCTGGAGTATTTGGTCCAATTATTATTGCTCCTTTTTTATTTGCTAAATCTAATGTTTCCATTGTATCTCTGATTGGGACATGTTCTGGAATAGCTACAAGTAATTTAATTCCTGATTCTAATGCCTCTTTAGCTGCAGATAAAAAGAATTTTGCTGGAACAAATACAATTGAAATTTTTGCATTAGTTGCATTTACTGCTTCTTGCATTGTATTGTATATTGGAACTTTGTCTTCAAATTTTTGACCTCCTTTACCTGGAGTAACGCCTGCAACTATGTTAGTTCCATAGGCTATCATTTGTTTTGTATGTAGTGAACCATATGCCCCAGTAATCCCTTGAACAATGACTCCTTTATTTTTATAATCTGAATCTCCTGGTTTTCCTTTTAACAAGTCAAAGATATCTGTCATTTATTTATCCCCATAACTGCTGCATTAATTGCCTCTTCGACAGAATCAAATATGTTGGTTCTAGAACCTCGTAGCATTTCTTTTGCTTTTTCTGATTCAGTACCTTTTAGTCTTGAAAACACTGGCAAATTAATTAGATTATTTTCATATGCTTGGAGAAATGCCTCTGCGACAACTGTAGTTTTTACAATTCCACCGTACAGGTTTACAAGAATTCCTTTTACTTTGGGTAATCTGCTGATTAGAGTTAAAGCTTCATACACTGATTCTGTAGTTGCACCGCCACCTACATCTAGAAAACATGCCGGTTTTCCTCCATTATCTGATAACATATCTAATGTTGACATTACAAGTCCAGCACCGTTTCCAACAACTGCTATATTTCCATCTAACTCTACTAAAGAAAATCCACTTTTTTCAGCTTGTACTTCATTAGCTGTTTTTTCTTGATATTTTTGTAATTCATCATGTCTGAAATTACTGTTATCATCTGTTACAAATTTACCATCAAGTGCCATAACTGAATCATCTTGCATGATTGCTAATGGATTGATCTCTGCAAGTTCTGCTTCTTTTTCAATTGTAAGTTTTGATAATTTTTTTAAAGTGTCTACAAATTGCTCTGCAGTTTTTCCTTCTAATTTCATTTCTTTTGCAACCTCTTTTGCTAATTCATCTGAAACATCCCCTAATCCGATTTCTTTGATAATTTGATTTCTAACTGATTCAATTTCTACCCCCCCTTCAGCTGATGCAATAATTGTATAGCACCTCTTTGAACGATTTAAAAATATTGAAAGATACAATTCTTTTTTAATATCTGCCATTTTTTCAAGCAAAATTGCTCTTGCCTTTTCACCCTTGATTACCAAATCCATGACTTGTGGATATTTTAACTCAAATTCATCATCGTTTTGACATTTTTGAATACCTCCTGCTTTTCCTCTACCTCCAACAGGCACCTGAATTTTAATGACAAATGGATATCCTAATTCTTTTGCATGTTTTCTACCGTCTTCAATATTTGTAGATGAGATGCTTTCAAGTAGATTAATTCCATACTCTCGAAATAATTCCTTAGCCTGAAATTCAAGTAATTGCATGCAAAAATTATGCACTTTACGGTCTTTATTAATTATGATGTTATTTCAATTGTTCATCTAGAAAATCAATCATTTCTAAAAATCGATCTTTACTTTTTCGTAATAATTCTTGAGGATATTCTTCAATTGTAAATACAAATTGTTGATTAAAATTTGGAACTAGAATTCCTCCTGATGTAACTATTTGCTCAATGACGTATCCCTTGGTAAGTGTACATACAATTTCTTCATACGATTCCTCTTCTTCTTCTAATGTCTGTCGATACAAAACAATTGGTCTATTTGTTTTTGTAACTATGTTTGAGCCTTTTTCTAACAGATCTGATAAATGTTGAATTTGCCATGTATCAAGGCTAATCTGTTTTACCATATTATCAATATGTGATTTTTATATTTAACCGTGATAAAACAACGCATCTTCACAACTTGTTGTGTATAAAATCATTTTAATTATGAAATTAAAATAAAGAAAATGATTTGGCACTTAGGCCATATCTAATGCTCTAGAATGTTTTCTTGTATGTGGTCTTTCACCTGCATACTTTCTTCGCATGTGTCCAGATGGTCTTCCATAGATTAGTTCTAGGAACCATGACTCGTGCTCGATCTCTTCAGCTAGGATATCTTTTGCAATATCGTATGTTACTGGGTCTTTTCCAAATGTCATTTGGCAAATTTTATTCCAGTTGACAATTGCACCCTGCTCTGCTTTGAGACATTTTTCTAGAATTGCTTTATGATCTGTTGGATTTGCTGGAAGTTGTAGGAATTCACAACCGGAAATTTTGATAAATTCGGTTGCATCATTTGGGAGAATTCCACCTAATTGATAGATTCTCTCAAGACATGATTCGAAATGACTAAGATCTTCTAATCTTGCATCTTCGATGATTCCTTTCAATCCTTCACCTTCCATACCTGTACAATGTGCTCTGAGGTTGGTAAAGTAATAGTATGCAGTAAATTCTACTGCTGCATTTTTGATTAATTCCTTTAACACCTCATCGACATCTAGGCCATTTTGTTTTAGAACGTTAATTCCAACAACATTTGGGGTTGATTCGGACATTTGTTTATGGGATTTTTAATTGTAATAAAAATATTACATTCATTTTCAAAATCTATTCAACCGAGATTCTGATTTTTTGGCCATCAATGTCATCTTCTTTGTATTCTTTACATGATTCTGTAAAGTTGACCTGTTTTACTCTGACCAAAAATGCTAATTCATCAGATTTCTCTTTCATCATTTCAAGTGACTCTTCATCTAATTCTAAAATTGATGCCACATCTAAAACATCTGTTGGAGTGTACCCTCTCTCTTTTCTAAGCGTTTGAAGTCTTCTTGCAATGTCTTTTACTAATCCTTTTGCCATCATCTCTTTGTTTCTAGATGTTGAAATAATTACCGTATAGTTGTCTCTTTTTGCAGTTGCAAAATTTTCACTTGCATCAAAGTCTATGATAAAATCTTCACTATCTAACGAGATTATTTCTCCATCTATGTTGAAATCATATTTACCCTCTTTTTGCAATGACAAAATTATTTCATCTGGATTTGTTTCATTGAATGTTGAAACAAGTTTTCCCATGTGTTGTTTTGCTTTTGGTCCTATACGTTTTCTTTCTAATTCTACTATTCCTTTAACTGGCAATCCTAGTTGTTTTAATTCTAAAATTTGTTCTAATCCTGATTCTTTTTCTGTTTCAATGATTGTAACTTTTTCAACATTAAGTTGAGATTGTAATAGTTCAGATAATGATTCAAGTTTATTTTTCTGACCTTTCTTTACACAAATTTGTGCTTCATTGAGTGGCCACCTTCTCTTTAGTTTTCCTTTCATTCTTGCAGCCGATGATACTGATACTATATCTTTCATAATGTCAAATGATTCTTCAATTTCTTCATTGACTAAATCTTCTTGATACGTTGGCCACTTGTCAAGTAGAATGCTTTGTTTTCCATTAAATGTGGATTGGTAAAGATATTCACTAGTATATGGGCAAAATGGATGAATCAATATATCTAGAGTTTTGAGAACTTTGCTAAGAACTGCATAGATTGATAATCGCCTGTTTTTCTTTTCATCTTCTTCGTCCCATAGTTCTCCTCTAGTAATTGGGATGTAAATCTGACTCAGATTATTAATTATGAACTCATCAATTGCTTTTGCACCTTCATGGAATTTACACGATTCATTTTTCTCAGTTAGAATTTGAATTAATTTTTGCAGTTTAGATAAGAGCCAGATGTCTGGGGATGTCAACAAGTCATTTTGCTTTGCCCATTCTATTGTGTTTGTTTGGTCAAAATTATCATATTTGCTATTTTGTTGAAAGTACAAATGAAGATTGAACAGTGTGTTAATTACCTGATACGGTCTTGACATTAATTCATCTGTGCTGAAACTTAATGGTTCAATTGGACTTGCTTTCCACATGAAATAGAATCTAATCAGGTCAACTGGATATTTTTGAAGCAATTCTGCGCCATCAAGAACATTACCTTTGCTTTTACTCATTTTACCTCCTTTATCATCCAATACGTGTCCTTGAAACAAGAATGCTTTGTAAGGTGGAGTTGCAGCATTGTTTAAAATCACATTTTCAATAAGTAATGTGTATGCCCAACCTCTAGTTTGATCAATGCCTTCTGTGAAAAATGGTGCAGGAATTTCATTGGCATATTCTTCATCCGTTAATGATGAATATGGTGCAGAGCCACTGTTATGCCAAGTATCTAAAACGTATTCTTCTCTTTTTGTATTGACACTATTACATTTTTTACATTTTATTGTAATTTTGTCAATCCATGGTCTATGTAATTCAAAGTTTGGACCGTCAGGTAATTTGTCTGCAGAATCTACAATGTCTTTTCTTGTAAAAAACCAATTTTTCTCACCACAATCTTCACAATTCCAAACTGGAAGAGGACAGCCCCAAATCCTTTCTCGAGAAATACACCATGGATGTCTCTCTTTGATAATCCCAAGAAATCTATTTTTTGGTTGTTCAAAAAAGTATTCTACACTTTCTGCAGCATCAATTGCTTTGTTTTCTAATCTGTCTAATTTGTAAAACCATCCCCTTCTTGCAAGCCAGACAATTGGATGGTGTGATCTCCAACATAATGGATACTTGTGTTTAATTTTACCAATTTTTACTAGAGCATTGCACTCTTTTAGATCCTCAACTATTGTCCTGTCTGCATCTCTGACAAACATCCCTTGATATTTTCCTGCTTTTTCTGTAAATTTTACCTCATCATCAATAGGGCTGAAAATTTTGACTTTGCGTTTATTTGCAATTTTGATATCTTCCTCTCCGTTTGCTGGTGATAGGTGGACCAGACCACTTCCAGTACTAGCATCAACAAATGTCTCTGATACTGCAACATGATAATTACCTAGTTTTGAAATTTCTTTTAGTTCTGGAATTAAATCTAATAATGGATGAATGTATTTTTTCCCTTCAAATTCTGAACCTTTTACGGTTTTCTCAATTTCATATTTTTCAATTTTTACATCTGACATGAACTCTTCTAATCTTGTTTTTCCAATAACCCACGTTTCGTTTTCCACTTTGACATATGCATAGTCTTCTTTAGGTTGTAATCCCACCATTGCGTCAGTAACAAGGGTAAATGGCATTGTAGTCCAAACTATCAAAAACGCATCTTCGTCCACTAGTTTGACTTTGTAGTATAGTGATGGGTCTTTGACTTCTTCATACCCTTGATTTACTTCTGCATGACTAAGTGATGTTTGGCAACTTGGACAGTATGCAATTACAGTAAAGTCTTCTTCTAAAATATTATTTTCATATGCTTTTTTTAGTACTTGCCATTCTCTTTCAATAAATTCATCTCTAAATGTCCAATAGGCCTTTTCATGATTAAATGACATTCCAAGCATCTCATCTACTTCAACCCATGTTTTGTTGAATTTTTCTACAACTTTTTTACATTCTGTAACAATTCTTTCTATTCCAAATTCTTTGATGGCTTCACTTTTTCCTCCTGTAACTCCTAATTCTTTTTCAACTTGCAGTTCTATTGGGAGTCCTTGTGTGTCCCATCCTCCATTGAATATGATTTTTTTTCCTTGCAAGGTGTTAAATCTATACCATAAATCTTTGATTACTCTGCCTCTAAGATGACCTGCATGTGGAACACCATTCATTGTTGGTGGGCCTTCAATAAATCGAATTTTTTCGCGTTCATCTGATGCAAAAATCTGTTTTTCCAAGTCAATAGTTTTGATATATTCTCTAACTTGAGATTCTATTGCCTTTGCATCAAATTTTGTGGAAAGTTCCATCTGGATTTTAAAATCTTTGTGGCATTATAAAGCTAAATTGATTTACTGATACTTGGATTATATAATTGGGGGAAAGATAATTTTTATTGGTAAATATATTAGTGATTGGTTCTGGCGGACGAGAACACGCCTTGTCATGGAAATTATCTCAAAGCAGTAAAGTTGAAACTGTTTTCACAGCTCCTGGTAACGGTGGTACACAAAACAATATTTCAATAAATGTAGATGATTTAGATGGATTAGCAGATTTTGCTCAAAAAAATAATTGTTTTACTGTAGTTGGACCTGAAGATCCACTAGCTGCAGGAATTGTTGATAAATTTAACAAACTTGGTCTCAAAGTTTTTGGACCTTCTCAAAAAGCTGCTCAGCTTGAATCAAGTAAGATATGGGCAAAAGATTTCATGAAGCGAAATGAAATTCCGTCTGCACGTTTTGAAATATTTGATGATGCTCAAAAAGCTCAAGAATACGTGGAATCTCTTGCTTACAATGTAGTTGTAAAGGCTGATGGTCTTGCAGCAGGAAAAGGTGTTATTGTATGTAATAGTAAAGATGAGGCAATATCTGCGATTCAAACAATTTTGGTAAAAAAGACGTTTGGTGATGCAGGAAATAGAATAATTATTGAGGAAAGAATTGATGGGATTGAAGCATCTTACATTGCTCTTTCAGATGGAGATGTTGCTATACCTATGGCTACCAGTCAAGATCATAAGAGAATTTTTGATAATGATGAAGGACCAAATACTGGTGGAATGGGTGCCTATTCTCCAACTGCAATTATTGATGATAATTTGACTAAAATCATCCAAGAAGAAATTATTGAAAAAACAATCCATGCTATGAAAAAAGAGGGTATTGTTTTCAAGGGATTTTTGTATGCTGGTATAATGATTAGAGATGGAAAACCATTTGTTTTAGAATATAATGTTCGAATGGGTGATCCTGAGTGCCAACCAATTACAATGAGGATGGATTTTGATTTGTATGATTATCTTGTAGCTAGTGTTGATGGAACCTTATCTTCCTTACCTCCGGCTTTTTGGAAATCACAATCTGCAGTATGTGTTGTGTTGGCATCAAAGGGATACCCTGAATCTTTTTCTAAAAATGATGAAATAATTGGATTTGATTCTGTTTCTGATGGGGTAATTGTTTTCCATGCCGGTACAAAAAAATCTGGAGAAAAGATTATTTCAAATGGTGGACGCGTATTGGGTGTTACTGCATTAGGTGATAGTTTAGAATCTGCAATTACAAATGCATATGCTACAATTGAAAAAATCACTTGGTCTCAGAAATATAATCGAACTGATATTGGCAAAAAAGGTCTTTCTTATCTTTGAGTTTGTATTATTTTATCTTCTGTAATAATCCAATCCATTAATACATCGTGTTCTGATTTTGGAATTTTTTTAATGATTTGTTTTTCTAGTGTAAGGGAAATTGTTGTAACCTTGTTTTCTGCCAAAAACTTGTCATAGAATCCATGACCGTATCCTAATCTGACTCCTGTAGAATCTATTCCTACAGTTGGCACTAAAATTACATCTAGGTTGTTATCTGTTGGGCAGTCGTTTTTGGGCTCCATAATGTCAAAACTACCTCGTTCTAGACTTGAAAAACTGGTAATTTTTCTAAATTCCATATGGTCTCCAACCACCTTTGGCAAAAAGACTTCTTTGTCCTCACTGAGTAATTCTTGAATTATATCTTGAGTGAATATTTCACTTCCTATTGGATAATACGCTCCAATTTTTTGTGCATCTTTAAACGCATATATTTTTTGTAATTTTTTCTGAATATTTCCACTTGCAATTTTTAATAAATCATGAGATGTGTTATCTCTTGTTCTCAAAAGACGATTTCGCAATGATTCTTTTTCAGGATTTTTATCCAATTTGACTACCTAATGATGCCGCTGTGATTGTATTTTTTAATAGCATTGCAACTGTCATGGGTCCAACTCCTCCAGGAACTGGTGTTACAAATGATGCTTTCTGAATTATTTTATCATAATCTGAATCTCCTACTAATTTTTCTTGAAATCTTGAAATTGCAACATCTATTACAATTGCTCCCACTTTGATCATATCTGATGTTAATGTGAATTTGTTTCTATCCCCAACTGCAGTGATAATGATATCTGCATCTTGACATAATTGAGTTAAATTTTTAGTTTTAGAGTGACATGTTAATACAGTGGCATTTTTTTCTAATAACAAATGATACAGTGGCTTTCCTACTAAATTACTTCTGTTAATCAATACAACATTTTTTCCTTCCAAATCAATTTTATGATAATCAAACATCTCCATTATGCCTGAAGGTGTACATGCAACCAGTGCTGCTTTTTTCATAGCAAGTAATCCAACATTATGTGGAGTTAAACCATCTACATCTTTTAGCGGTGATATTCTTGATATTATTGCAAATTCATCTAGTTGTTTTGGTAATGGAAGTTGGACTAAAATACCGTGAACTGTTCTATCTGAATTTAATTCATCAATGATTTTGGCTAATTCTGATTGTGTTATGTTTGCATCAAGTTTGTGGTCTTTTGTTGCAATTCCTACTTCCTCACATGCCAGATGCTTGTTTTTTACATATGTGGCAGAAGCTGGATTATCTCCAATTAACACTGTAGCTAAACAAGGAGAAATGCCTTGATTTTTCAACTCTTTTACTGCTTTTTTGACTCTGTCTTTGACTGACTGGGCAATAATTTTACCGTCGATTCTGACTCCTACCATGAACTGTTTTTTGATTTGTAGATATTTAATCCTTGGAATTCTGAGATGAAAATCTAGGAAAAGAAATTAAGTAGCTATTTTTCTAGTTATATCATGTTTGTAATGATTGCAGATATTCAACTAAAAGATGGCGTTGAAGAGGACTTTAAAAGTTGGTTTACAGAATCAAACAAAGTACTATGTAACTTTCCTGGATTCATCTCAAGAAAATTCTTAAAATCATCTGACGGTAGCTATAGAATTCTTGTAGAGCATGAAAGCAAAGAAACTTTTATCAAAATGCATCAAAGTCCAGAACATGAAAAAATTCATCCAACTGGACATTCTTTTATGAGTGCTGATCCTCAAAGAAAAACATACACCGTAGCTGCTGAATAAAATTGAAACTAGAGTATGATTTAGATACATATCTAGAAAAAATAAAAAACAATAATTCGTATTTTCAGACTTTTATTAACAAGGATAGTTTAGCTGCTGGAGTTTTAGTTTTAAAACCTGGTGATGAGGATACACAAACTCCCCATGATAGTGATGAGGTATACTATATCATTTCAGGTGATGGTTTTTTGAAAATTAAAGACAAGGATTACAAAGTTTCAAAAGACAAACTGTTCTTTGTAGCAAAAGATGTGGAGCATTTTTTCCATGGAAATACAAAGGAACTAAAAGTCTTGTACTTTTTTAGCGGACCTGATTCTTAGCTGATTACAGTCCTTCGACCTGAGACTTTGATTTTCTTTCTTGCAAAAAGATTTACTGCTTCTGGATAAATCTTATGTTCTTCTTTTAGAATTCTTTTAGATAATGTTTCTTCTGTATCTTTCTCGTTTACTTTGACTACTGCTTGGATGATTACTGGACCTGTATCCATTCCTGAATCTACAAAATGCACCGAACATCCAGACACTTTAGATCCATATTCTAAAGCCTGTTTTTGAGAATTCAGTCCTGGAAATGCTGGAAGTAAAGCTGGATGAATGTTGATTATTCTGTTTTTGTATTTTTTTACAAATTCTGGACTTATAATTCTCATAAATCCTGCAAGACATACAAGGCCATTTTTTGGTGTAACTCCGTATTTTGTTAGGATGGTAATAATTTCTTTATCGTACTCTGCTCTACTTCCTTTGAAGTCTTTACTTTCAACCACTTCAATTTTGACTCCTAACTTTTCGGCAATTTTTAGACCTTTTGCATCATGTTTGTTAGAAATTACTATTGCTGGATTAATTGGAATCTTTTTTTTCTTAATTGCCTTTAGGATTGATTCCATATTGCTTCCGCGACCTGAGATTAGAATTCCTAGATTTAGCAACTAGTCAATACTAAATCAAACCTGCAATTTATATCAAATCCAACTAATTTTGTTTTCATTGCCTAGCAAAGTCAGGATGACAAAAAATGGAATTCTATGTGATGTTGATGATAAACGAGTCTGCTTGGATCCAAAAAACAGTGACGTTAACGGAATTAATTTTGTATCTCATGCACATTCTGATCATCTTCCATCAAAAAATGGTGGAACTATTCTATCCTCTATTGAGACTAGTGAAATAGCTAATCTTCGAGGATTTAAGATGGAAAATCATATTGAATCCCTTGATAATTTTTCTCTGATTGACAGTGGCCATATTTTAGGTGCAAAAGGATTGCTTTTTGATGATATTTTCTATACTGGTGATGTTTGCACTAGAGATCGTGGATTTCTCAAAGGAGCTAAAATTCCAAAATGTAAAACGCTAATCACTGAGTGCACATTTGGTCTACCTGAATTTGTTTTCCCTAAACTTGAGGATACTCTAAAACAAGTAAATGAATTAATTTCTGAACTTTATGGGAAAGGTGTTCCGGTAATTTTAATGGGTTACCAATTAGGTAAGGCACAAACAATTACGCAATTTTTTGGTCACTGGGGTCCACTATATCTTCATGATTCTGTAAAAGATATGAATACATTACATCAAAAATTTGGTGTATCTTTAAATGATGGAATTGGACATACTGAGGCTGAAAAAAATGGTTTACTTGAAAAAAAGCCTTGGGTTATGGTTGCACCGTTGATGTCTAGCAAAAATAAATTTGTTCAAGATATGAAATCAAAATATGGTGCTGTAACTATTGGATTTAGCGGATGGGCACAATCAATGAAATATTCTTTTGGGAGACGAACTGATTATTCAATTCCAATTAGTGATCATTGTGATTACAATGAATTAATTCAGATGGTTGTACAATCTGAAGCTGAACAAGTATACACAATACATGGTTTTGTAGATGAATTTGCTGAGGACTTGCGTAAAAGAGGAATTAATGCACAACCATTACTAGAAAATTCGTTGGATAATTTTACTTGGTAAACTCGTTACATTCACAATTATTTGCTAGACATGATTCTAAATTTCTAATATGGTCATGGGAAAAATGTTTACATTTTTCATTCTTGCAAATTCTTCGTTGAGCTTCTTTCTGTACCACCGTTTGGGCAATTTCATTTGCTTTGTCTTTTGAATATCCTTTTTTATCAATATAGAAATGAACCACTCTATTGTATAGCATCTCTGGATTGAATTGTTTTTCTAGCAATATTGTCTCTTCCTATTCCCTCTTCTAAAACTTGATCCCTCATGACAGTCACATTTACAAGATATATAATTACAAAACCCTTGATTGTTTTTTACCATGCTCCAATTAGGCAATTATGATATTTGAAGGGCTCTTCTTTTTGAGTAATCATTTGTTTAATTAAAATCAAAAAAATTAATATTTTACATCTAAATTTTTGAAAATTATTTTAAAATTACTCCTATATCCATTAGATTTGTGTGGGTTGGATTTGTTTTGATGTTTCCTTTTTGTTTTTGAAAGAATCTCCCCGAATCACTATTTTTGAGAAATTCTTTCATTAAATCTAAATCCATTTTCACATTCTCTGTTATTGCTCCTGCAAAAACGGAATTACCGTCTACTCCATCAGTTCCTACCGATGAAATTACCATTTTTTTCATTTTCTGTGTATTTTTTAATAATCTTAAAACTAATTCTTGATTTCTTCCCCCCATTCCTTTTCCAAGAACTTTGACTGTTGTTTCTCCTCCAAAAATGATACATGTTTTTTCACTCTCTGAAATTTTTTCAAGTATTTTTGTAACTGCTTCTTTAATGTCTCCAAAAACATGCATTACATCAACTGTATATCCACTTTTTTCTGCTTTGTCTTTCATTTCATTCAAACAATCATCATTATTTGCGATGACATAATTTTCAATTCTAGCTTTTTTTGGTGTTTCTATTTTTTTTTCATTCATTCTATTTTCTAAAAGTGTTAAAACTTCATCAGGCATTTTCCATCTTATTTTATATTTAGATATAATGTCTAATGCATCTGCATATGTTGTGTCATCCATGTATGTTGTACCTGATGCAATAGATGAAAGATCATCTCCTTCAACATCTGACATTACTAATCCTACTCCTTGGCATTTCATATTCTTAACAAGTTTACCTCCCTTGATTTTGGATAGGTGTTTTCTAACACAATTAACTTCTTGAATAGTAGCTCCTGATTTCAACAGTACATCTGTGACATGAATCTTATCCTCTAGAGTGATATCATCCGGTAATGCTAGCAACGATGAACCTCCTCCCGAAACTAGAAAAATTATCAACTCATCACTCCGCTTGTTTTGAACGAATTTCATGATTTCTTTTGCTGCTTTTACACTGGTTTGATCTGGCTTAGGATGTCTAGAATTAAAAATTTGAAATTTTTTACTTTTCATTACTGATTTTGAGCCTTTAGGAATTACTATGATTCCACTTTTTATTGGAATTATTGCATTTAGTGCTCTGGTCATGGTATCGCCTGCTTTACCAAAAGCTACTGAATAGATGCTTGAATATTTCTCAAAATTAAAAGATTTACCGTTGATTTTAATTTCATTAGGGGTCACAAATTTTGGAATGATGTTTTCTGGATTTGCTGCTTGTAATCCTGCTTCTAAAATTTTTAAACAATCCTTTTTCTTGTCTGTAGTTGCCAAATCATCGAAATTTTGAATAATCATGCTGTCCTCAATAATGCAAGATATAATAATAATCAATGATGCCTTTCATTCATGAATACAGTACGCATTCCAAAAGTTATCAACTTTGGAGAAAATGCACTTGGTGAAACAGAGTATCCAAAAAACGCCCTAATTGTAACTACAGTTCCGCCAGCACTATCGGACAAATGGATTGCAAGAATGGGAATTACAGATTACATGTTGTATGACCAAGTAAAACCTGAACCATCAATGGATGACGTCAATGCTGTTATTTCACAATTCAAAGACAAAGACCCATCATGTCTAATTGGGCTTGGTGGTGGAAGTTCTATGGATGTAGTAAAGTATGCTGCACCTGAGATGAAAAAAAGTAAAATCTTAATTCCAACAACATTTGGAACTGGAGCTGAAATGACAACTTATTGTGTTCTGAAATTTGATGGTAAAAAGAAATTGTTACGTGAAGACCGATTTCTAGCTGATATGGCAGTTGTAGATTCCTATTTCCTAGATGGAACTCCACAACAAGTCATAAACAGTTCTGTCTGTGATGCATGTGCACAAGCTACTGAAGGCTATGATAGCAAACTCGGTAATGACTTGACAAGGACTCTATGTAAACAAGCATTTGAGATTCTATATGATGCAATTATGAATGACAAGCCAGAAAACTATCCGTATGGATCAATGTTATCTGGAATGGGCTTTGGTAATTGTTCTACCACTTTAGGACATGCATTGTCCTATGTGTTCTCAAATGAAGGTATACCTCACGGATATTCATTATCCTCTTGCACTACCGTTGCACACAAGCATAACAATTCAATATTCTATGATAGATTCAAAGAGGCTATGGGAAAACTAGGCTTTGACAAATTAGAACTTAAAGCTGATGTTTCAGAAGCTGCTGACACTGTAATGACAGATAGAGGACATTTGGATCCGAATCCAATTCCAATATCAAAAGACGATGTCATAAAATGTCTTGAAGATATCAAAGCAGGTAATTTATAAAAAATTCAATATTTTTTACTTTTTTTCTATTTTCTTGTTAAACTGCGAAATTGGCAGATTGATGAAACTTTTTATTCTAATAATCTAACGTAAATGCACTTGGCAGATAAAAAATTGAAATTTGGTATTCAAAACGGCTTAAACGTTGCAAGAGCTGGTTACACTGAAGATCAAATTTTAACAGCGTGTATACTTGCCGATAAAACTGGTTATGATTCAATTTTCTATATGGACCATACAAACGTCCCACAATGGAAAAATGCAATTGTTTTGGATCCTTGGGTTATGTTATCTGCAATTGCTGCAGTAACAACCAATGTAGAGATAGGAACCTGTGTAACTGATGCAATTAGAAGACATCCATCAAATATTGCACTAGCTACAATTTCTCTTGATAGAATTTCAAAAGGTAGAGCTATTCTTGGTATTGGTGCTGGTGAGGCTCAAAATTTAAAAGAATTTTGTATACCTTTTGAAAAACCCGTTTCTAAATGGGAAGAACAAATTGAAACTATTCATAAATTATACGAATCAACTCCGGATAATACAGTAGATTATGACGGAAAATATTATCAACTTAAAGGCGCATGTTTACAAGCACCTCCAATTAGAAAGCCACGTCCACCTACTTACATGGCAGCTGGTGGTAAACGTACACTAGAATTAACTGGAAAACTCGGTGATGGATGGTTACCAATTGGTTACACTCCTGAACTCTTTGAAGATCACGCTGCACAAATTAAAGTATCTATGGATGCAAACAATCGAACTCAAGAAGAGAAGGATAATTTCGAATATGCTCTGGACATTGATGTTTACTTTTCTGAAGATGCTGAAGAATCATGGGCCAAAATGAAAGAAGCAGTAAAAGTTAGTTTATTCAAGCCTGAAATTTTACGTGTTCACGGAATAAAAGAAATTGAAGGATTTGATTTTGTAAAATACTTTACAGAATATTCAATGTCTGATCAGAGTTGGATTGTAAAGATGAGAGAAGCTGCAACAAAACTACCTGATGGTGTTGCACGTTCATCAACTGCAATAGGTACTCCTGACGATATTATTCCAACCTTTGAAAGATTCATGAAAGCTGGTGTAAATCACTTTGTGATTAGATTCTGGGGTAAGAATTACTTTGGCTCTATTGATAAATTTGCAAGCCATGTAATGCCTGCATTACGTGAAAAAGCCAAACAATAAGACGTTCTTTACTATAACATACAGTAAATCATTTAGTTTACCTCGTTTTAGGTATTGTAATGGATGAAGACCTTCCTGAATCAGTAAAAAAATGCCTTGATATTTTGGAAGAAAATGTGGGCATTTTGGCTAATCTTGAATTTGATTTAGATGATGAAAAAGAAGATGAATTGACTCCTGATATGAAATTACATAATCTGTATGATATGACTGAAGATGTTGCAGAATCTGCTAAACTAAAACGTGCAGAATCAAATTTTGCAAGACGACAATCTGAAAATTATTTATGATTTATGTGGTCTTTTCTTTTTTGTAAATGATTTAGATTTACGTTTGTTTCTTTGTTTTTCTATTCTTTTTCTAGTTCGTTCTGTTGCATTAGTTGAACCTTGAATAATTTTTGTTTTACTTCCATCCTTTAACATTATCTGTTTTCCTTTGAATCTATATTCAATATCTCTGCATTTGACGTAATATTTTTTGAGGCAGAAAAATATTCTATTGTTTGTCCCGTGCATTTCTTGAACTTCTTTTGATTTTTTTAATTCATTGAGAATATTTCGAAGTAATCCTCTGTCAATATCTGTAATTCTATGTAATTCCCTAAACCAGATGAATTTTGATGCAGCCCCCCATTCTTCTAAAAGATTTAGGGTTGCATTGATGGCTTTTTCTCGCTCTTCATCAATTTCATTCATTTCTTATGTTGAATTAATCCTAGATTTAGCAATTTACATTAATGAAGAATTTGGATGAAAAAAGTCACGTTTTAGAATGTTGGTTGTTTTTGATTATTTTTGTAATGATACTCTATGGGCACAGATTTTAAAACTGAATGTAATGAATTAGAATGTAGAATCTTGGAAATTAAGGAAATGGTCAAAGAATTAGATGACGAAGAATGATTCTATTTCTTTGATTTTGATTTCATTTCTTTAATCCTGGATTTAGTTACCTTTACTGACTGTCTTTGATTATTTTCCATCTTGTTTGCTATGGAATCAATCTGGTTGATAATTTTTGCTTGTAATTCTGGAGAATCACTTTTCAATAATTTTACTTTTAATTTTTTTAATTGATTGGAATATCCTTCAAAATCATCTCTTAAATCATTTAGATATGGATCATTCATAATAATTTTTTATTTACCTTATATTTTAGGGATTTCAATGCTCTGGATTTATAATATTATTTTACTGAATTAATTTGTGCAGTTAACTGGAATTCTTCAGATTAGATCATATGATAAAGTAAAGGAATTTTTGAATGAAGAACATGTTGGACGTATAGCAAGTATAGATGTGAATGGGTTTCCACAAATCATTCCTATGAATTTTGTATTTCTTAATGATGCAGTTTACATGCATTCTCATGTAAAGGGTGAGAAGTTAGATAATATTTCTAGAAATAACAAGGTTGGATTTGAGGCTGATAGAGAATTAGAATTTCTGCCATCTTATTTTGAAGACCCACATAATGCATCTTTAGCTGATACATTATACATCAGTGTTGTAATAAAAGGAATGGCTTTCTTCGTATCTGATAGAGAAGAAAAGACACTTGCTCTAAATGGATTGATGAAAAAATATCAGCCTGAAGGACAATATGATCCAATTCAATCTGATATGCGAGTTTTAGATGCTGTAAGTGTATTCAAAGTTACTCCCCAAACAATTCATGGCAAATACAAAATTGGTCAGCATATGAGATCTGGAGATAGATTGAATTTGGCACAAAAAATCCTAGAGAAAAAATCACCATCTGCTTTTGAAACTTTGAAAATTATGGGTTTTGCGGTAACTGAAACTGGTCTTAAGATGATTGATGAGCCTGTATGGTGAGTTTGAATTTATTCAAATTTAATCAATTTTCAATGAATAATTTTTAGATTTAATTCTTAGATGATTGCTTTCTAAATTTTTTAAATTGATGCCTTGTTGACTTGTTGTTTTTATTTGACAAGCGTTAGCTATAAGTTCAGTTTTCAGAGATTGTATCTGTTGGAACAAATATCTCATTTTGAATTGACATCTGATTATGCCCCTACTGGAGATCAACCCCAAGCTATTGATTCATTGGTAAAAGGCGTAAAGAAAGGAACTGTTCAAACATTACTTGGAGTAACCGGAAGTGGAAAGACCTTCTCTGTGGCAAATGTTATTGCAAGAACTGGAAAAAATACACTAGTAATTTCTCATAATAAAACTCTTGCAGCACAACTTTATTCTGAACTCAAACAATTTTTTCCAAAAAACAATGTTGGCTATTTTGTATCATACTATGATTATTATCAACCTGAAAGCTATCTCCCTCAAACAGATACCTATATTGAAAAAGATACACAAATCAATGAAAAAATTGAAAAGATGAGATTAGAGGCAACTGCAATGTTGCTTTCAGGGGAACCAACAATCATTGTGTCAACTGTCTCTTGCATCTATTCTCTTGGTAATCCAAAGGATTGGGGAGATTTAGCTGTTACAATTAACACCGGTGATGAAATTAAAAGAAGTGAAATAATTCGACGATTTGTGGATGCAAGATATGAAAGAAATGATACTGAAATAGCACCTGGAAATTTTAGAGTTAAAGGTGATACTATTGATGTCACTCCTGCATATTCTGAAGATTTAGTTAGAATCTCTATGTTTGGAGATGAGGTAGAAAAAATTACAATTTTAGATCACGTTTCTTTAAAAGAAAAAAAGAAAGTATCTCAAATGAAAATTTATCCTGCAAAACATTATCTTATTGCAAAAGATGTTCGTAAAAAAGCTGTTAAATCAATTAGTGATGAATTAAAAAAACGATTACCTGAACTAAATGAATTAGAAAAACAAAGACTTGAGATGCGAACAAAATATGATTTGGAAATGATTGAAGAATTGGGGTATTGTTCTGGGATTGAAAATTACTCTAGACATTTTGATGGACGAAAAGCAGGTGAAAAAGCATTTTGTCTAATGGATTTTTTTGGTGATGATTATCTTTTGGTAATTGATGAGTCTCATGTAACATTACCGCAACTTCACGGAATGTACAAAGGTGACCGTTCTAGAAAAAATGAGTTGATTACATACGGGTTTAGATTACCTAGCGCATTTGATAATCGACCACTGAAATTTGAAGAATTTGAAGAATACATACAAAATACAATTTTTGTTTCAGCAACTCCTTCTGAATATGAGAAAAAAATTTCATCTCACATTGTTGAGCAACTTGTAAGGCCTACTGGCTTACTTGACCCACAAGTTGAGATTAGGTCTACAAAAAATCAGATGGATGATTTAATCAAGGAAATTAACAAAAGATCTGCTAATTCTGAACGAGTTTTAGTCACAACTTTGACTAAGAGGATGGCTGAAGATTTGGCTGAATATCTTTCAAAAAAACATGTTAGGGTCAGATATATGCATTCAGAAATCGAGGGATTACAGAGAACTGAGATACTTAGGCAATTACGATTGGGTGAATTTGATGTTCTTGTGGGAATTAATCTTCTTCGAGAGGGCTTGGATCTTCCAGAAGTTTCTCTAGTTGCAATTTTAGATGCTGACAAGGAAGGATTTTTGAGGAATTTTACTAGTTTGATTCAAACGTGTGGTCGAGCTGCAAGAAATGTGAATGGAACTGTCATAATGTATGCTGATAAAACAACAAAATCTATGGAAAATACTATGAGTGAAACTAAACGTCGTAGAGAAAAACAAATTCAATATAATAAAGATCATAATATTATTCCTAAAACTATTATCAAATCTGTCCCAGTTCAAGAAGTTGCTTTAGATGATTCAAAATTAAAATCTACACATGATCTTACAACTGAAATAATTGATTTGGATACTCAAATGAAAAAGTATTCTGAAGAGTTAGATTTTGAACGCGCAATTGAATGTAGAAATAGAATAAAAAGACTAGAAAAGGAGATTGAATATAAAAATGACCGAAAATAAATTGAAAATTAGAGGTGCACGACATCATAATTTAAAAAATTTAGATATTGATATTCCAAAAAATAAATTAGTTGTAATTAGTGGATTATCTGGTTCTGGAAAATCTACTCTAGCATTTGATACTATCTATGCTGAAGGACAGAGAAGATATGTTGAATCTCTTTCCTCATATGCTCGTCAATTTTTAGAGATGATGGATAAACCTGATGTCGATTCAATTGAAGGACTTTCTCCCGCAATTGCCATACAACAAAAAACTACCAGTAAAAATCCTCGTTCCACTGTTGGAACTACTACAGAAATTTATGATTACATGAGATTGTTATTTGCAAGAATTGGTATTCCTTATTGTACTAATTGTGGACGTAAAGTATCTACCCAGTCAATAGAACGAATATGTGATTCTGTTCTCAAAGATTTTTTAGGGGAAAAAATCTTCATTTTGGCTCCTATTGTTCAGAGAAAAAAGGGAACATATGAGAAATTATTTGAACAAATCAAAAAGGATGGATATTCTAGAATACGCCTAAATGGTGAAATTTTGAGCCTTGATGATGACATTCCTCCTCTTGATAGGCAAAAATGGCACAATATTGAGATTGTAGTTGATAGAATTATTGCTGAAAAATCTGAGAGATCAAGACTCTTTGAAGCCATACAAACTGCAATCAAAGCCTCTAAAGGTGATGTGATGATTGCAATTGAGAAATCTGAAAAGATTTTCTCGCAAAATAATGCATGTCCTTATTGTGGATTAACTGTAGGTGAATTAGAACCAAGATCTTTTTCATTTAATTCTCCTTTTGGTATGTGTAAAACATGTAATGGTTTGGGAGTAAAGATGGAGTTTGATGAAGATTTGGTTGTACCTGATAAAACTAAATCTATTTTGGATGGTGCAATTGTTCCTTGGAGTGGACGATTTTCTGCATTCAGACGTCAAGCATTAAGAGCAGTAGGTAAAAAATTTGGTTTTGATTTAATGACTCCTTTTGATAAAATAAAACCCAAACATCTTAAAATAATTTTACATGGTACAGATGATTTAATTGATTTTACATATCGTTCAAAATCTGGAGATTCTTCTTGGCAATCTACAAATACGTTTGAAGGTGTTTTATCTAATTTGCAACGAACTTTTATGGAAACTGATTCTGAATCAAAAAGAGAATGGTTAAAACAATTCATGCGAGATACTCCTTGTAATTCATGCAACGGTAAAAAATTAAAACCTGAATCACTTGCAGTTAAAATTAATGAAAACGGAATAATTGATGTATGTGATATGTCTATTGATCATTGTTACGATTTTTTTTCTTCACTGAAATTAACTGAAAATGAACAATATATTGCAAGAGATGTTCTAAAAGAGATTAGAGAACGTCTTGAATTTTTAATGAATGTTGGATTAAATTATTTGACATTGAATAGATTAAGTTCAACATTATCTGGTGGTGAATCACAACGAATTAGATTGGCAACTCAGATTGGTTCTAATTTAACTGGAGTATTATATGTGCTTGATGAACCTACAATTGGATTACATCAACGAGATAATGCTCGACTAATTAAAACGCTAAATAAGCTACGAAATCTGGGAAATACAGTCATTGTTGTAGAGCATGACGAAGAGGTTATACGAAATTCAGACTGGATTATAGATTTAGGTCCGGGTGCAGGTGTACATGGAGGAAACGTTGTTTTTGAAGGTACTGTAAATCAAATTCTTAAAGATAACAAATCTGTAACTGGTGCATATCTGAAAGATAATTCATTAATTAATTTAGTTGATAAAATTCGTAATCGTTCAGGTTCTCTGATTATAAAAAAAGCTTCTGAAAATAATTTAAAAGATATTGATGTTGAAATTCCTTTGGGTCTTTTTGTTTCTGTAACTGGAGTTTCTGGTTCTGGAAAATCCACTCTGATTAATGATGTTCTGTTAAAAACATTAGAAAATCATTTTTACAAATCCAATGTCAGGTCTGGTGTTCATAAGGAAATTTCAGGTTTGGAAAATATCGATAAAGTAATTGCCATAGATCAATCCCCTATTGGTAGAACTCCACGTTCAAATCCTGCAACTTACATTGGTGCTTTTACCCCTATTAGAGAACTTTATGCAAATACTGCATTATCAAAAGAACGTGGATATGCACCAGGTCAATTCTCATTTAATGTTGCTATTGGTAGATGTTTTGCATGTGATGGAGATGGTGTAAAGCAAATTGAAATGCAGTTTTTGTCTGATGTCTATGTAAAATGTGATGAATGTAAAGGAAAAAGATACAACACTGAAACTTTATCTGTATTGTATAAAGGGAAAAATATTTCTGATATTTTAGATATGACTGTTTATGAGGCATTAAATTTCTTTGAGAATATTCCTACAATAAAACGAACTTTGCAAACTATGTATGATGTTGGATTAGGATATATCAAACTTGGACAATCCTCTACCACTTTATCTGGAGGTGAGGCTCAAAGAGTTAAACTTGCATCAGAACTATCAAAACGAGGAACTGGAAAAACACTTTACATTTTAGATGAGCCTACAACGGGTTTACATTTTGCAGATGTTCAAAAATTATTAGATGTCATTAATCGTCTAGTAAACTTGGGAAATACTGTGGTTGTAATTGAACATAACATGGATGTTATCAAAAATTCTGATTGGATAATTGATCTTGGTCCTGAAGGTGGTGATGAAGGCGGTAAAGTTGTGGCTACTGGCACTCCAAAAGATGTTGCAAAAGCACCTGGAAGTTACACTGGAACGTATTTGAAGAAATTATTAAAAAAATGACTTTTAATATTTCAAAAATTATCCTCCCTACTGATCCTGGAATTTATTTGATGAGGGATTCTGATGGGAATATTATCTATATTGGCAAAGCAAAGAATTTGAAAAATAGGGTCAAGTCTTATTTTAATCAAAACCAAAATTATAAAACTCAGAAATTAGTTGAAAATATTTCTGACATTGAATTTGTTTTAACTGATAATGAAAGTGAAGCATTTCTTTTAGAATCAAATATGATCAAAAAGTATAGACCTCGATTTAATATTGAATTAAAAGATCAACAAAGATACACCTATCTTAGAATCTCTGATGAAAAATTTCCTAGACTGTTGGTTTCAAGAAGAACTAGAGATGGAAAATTTCTGGGCAAGGGAAAAACTTTTGGTCCATTTACTCAAGGTAGTTCAAAATTACTTACAATCGGTACTTTGAGAAAGGCATTTCAAATACGAATTTGTAAAACTCTTCCAAAAAAAGTTTGTTTAGAATATCATTTAGGAAATTGTGAGGGCCCATGTGAATTCAAAGATGCACAAGACAGATACCATAAACATGTTGCAGCATTAGAAGATGTACTCAAAGGGAAAAATAAAACTAAAGTTTTTACAAAAAAATTAGAAGAAGAAATGCAGCAAGCCGCAGAATCCCAACAATTTGAGCGTGCAAAAGATATTCGTGACACGTTGATTAGGCTTGGTAGTTTACAAACTAAACAAAAAATGGAATATATTGAAAATTCTGATGAAGAATATTTCGGTATATGTATACAAGAACAATCTGCTGCTGTAATGAATTTTAGAATGATTAATGGTGTGATTAGAGATAGTGATAAATTCTTTTTTGATTTGGTTGGAGATAATTCATTTTCAAATTTCTTGTTTCAGTATTATTCCACACATCCAATTCCAAAATTTATTCTGGTTAGTGAATTACCTGAGAATCAAAAATTATTAGAATCATTACTTTCAGAACAGTCAGGATTTAATGTTCAAATTTTATCCCCTACAAAAGGCAAGAAAAAAGACATTATTCATCTAATTTTGAAAAATATCAAATTAATTCATTCAAAAGGAGGAGACCCTGGATTGGTTGAATTAAAAGAAATTCTAAATTTGGATGTCATTCCAAATATCATTGAATGCTTTGATATTTCTAACCACGGTGAAGAATTTGCAGTTGGTTCAATGTCAAGATTTGTTGGCGGCATTCCTAATAAATCTGGATATCGAAAATTCAAAATAAAAACAATTTCGGGACGAGATGATTTTGCAATGATTGAAGAAATTGTTAAGAGACGATACTATCGATTACTGGAGGAAAATTCTGAACTTCCTGATTTAATTGTGATTGACGGTGGTAAAGGACAATTAAGTTCTGCAATTAATGCTTTAGAATCACTTGGTTTGAATTTACCTTGTATATCTTTGGCTAAAGAAAACGAAGAAGTCTATTTACCTAAAAATAAAAATCCAATCATAATTCCAAAATACAAAGCATCTCTAAAAATTTTACAATATGCTAGAGATGAAACTCATCGATTTGGTGTGGCATATAATAGAGCGATAAGGAAAAATAAAATAAAATAAGAAAAAAGGATTTTTTTTATTAGTTCACTGTAACACTGCCAGTCATCCATGGATGAACCATACAGAAGTAATCGTAACTGCCTGCGTCATTAAAGGTAAATGCAAAAGATGCACTTGCCATGACTAGACTGCTATCAAATACGCCAGATGGGCCATTTGCTGGACTACCGCCAGTTACTGTATGTGCTGCTGTGTCGACATTCATCCATTCTACTTTATCTCCAGCATTAATTGTGATGTCTGCTGGTGAGAAACATGAATTCTTTTCTTCACATCCTGGAACTGAAGTACCTTTTGGCATATCAACACTATGTGTTGTTGGTCCTGTTGGTTTATCCATCGTGGTTTCTTTTTCATTAGTTACCTCGATGCTAACTTCATCTTCAATTACTACAGCTTCTTTCTCCTCCATATCTCCAGATTTCACTTTTTCAGAAATATCTGCACCAAATTGATCTGCCTGAGTTTTTGTTGGAACAGAAGATACTGGAGTTGTATTTGTTGGAGTGTCTTGAACTGCACCCATAGAGACTGCAATTCCTAAAAATATAGCTGTAATTGCAATTGCAATTACCATTCCAGCTTTGTCTAAACTTATCATAATTGATCTATGATTTACTGTATAGTAAATAAATCTAATTGTTGAAAATATGAATAATTTAAAATTTTTACACCTCAGGAATTATTCCTCTAATTATTAAAATAACCAAAAATATAATTTTCAAAATATCATTTTTCGGCTACCTAGAAATCATCTGCAAAACAACAGAAATTAGACACATTCTGTGACAATTGTAAGCCAAAATTCGATACAGTAATTCTTTTGTCTTCATGGAAGGGTAATACGATTTAGTCTCAGATCC
>JAPFBP010000080.1 GCA_029250275.1 Candidatus Nitrosopumilus sp.
GATTCTTTTATAATTAAAAGACACGTTGAGCCAAAACATCATGTAAAGGCAGTCAAAATCTTGGGCTGTTTTCCTGGCTCGATGCAAAAAAAAGCAAAACTTGTAAGAGAATACCTGGAGAGTTATTCTTGACTGACAGATTTTCTAGACTTGGAATCTCAGATGTAATAATCCCCCAGGACATAATTGTAGATGTATCTGAAAAACGCATCTCTGCTATTTCTGAAGCTTTTGGAACCGACAATGAGATGTTGTTTTTTATCATTGTCACTGCAAAGGATGGGAAATATCACCTTGTTGATAGATATGATGTCTATGTTGCAGCAAAAAAGAGAAATCGTAAAAACCTCCGGGCTTTTGTGCTGTCTGATTCTGATGATGTAACTGCACATTTGATTTTGTCCATGAAATATTTTCCAAATCCTGCAACAGTAATCCGAATGATTACGCCATATGTGGAGCATCACGGACTGGAAAAAACACTTTGTATGTTTTATCTTGATCCTGGTTTTGGAAAAATGTATGACGTCCATCTGGACTCTGAAATATTATGTGAGTTTGAATCCTTGATACAATATGCATGCTCAGTTGGTGTGCGTTCTGTGGTTCCAGTGCAACTTTTTGAAGAAATTAGTAGGTATGATTCTGCTAAAGATCAAAAAATGCTGATAAGGAACATGCGTATCCTGGTTGAAACCCAGAAAGGCAAATTCCGATGGCCTCACAGGGAATTTCTTAGAAAGTTATCAGGTGAATCAGAACAAAAACCCGTACAAAGAAAAGAGAAAAAGGCAACTACGGATGTAAGAGAATTTAGCTGTTGCAATTGTAAAGCATCTCACATTGTAACCCCCAACTACATAGGACCAAAAAAAGAAATTGATGGCGTCATATTGATTTCAGGCGATGATGATTCAGAACCAGTATATCACATTCCTACAAAATACCAGAAACATCTTGGCGTGTCAAAAGAATCTCCGCCCATTATTCTTTCTTCAAAAGATATGGATTGGAAAACTCTGAAAGAAAAACTGTCTGGAAAGAATTTCATTGTTTTTGTAGGGGAAAATACGCGTTAATATGAATTATTTTTAGATATGGTGTTCAAAAAACAACCAAACAAAATCCAAAAGAGTCTCTGTACTCCTTTGGAGGCTGTTGCATACACAAACGAGGTTCTAATTGTTTCAGGTGCCGTCACATCTTTGTTGATATTGTTACTAGCGTCTTTTGCAGGAAACATCGATACGATGTCTGTGGCTATAGGAAATATCAATGATCTAAAACAAGAGATACTGAATGAAAAAATAGACATCATATCCTCTGAAATTATTGGAGCAAATGTTGTAATCGTGCTGACAAATTATGGCACACATGACAGTCTGTTGCTTGCATTTTTTTCTGATGCGGGAAGTGAAATTACATGCGTGTCAAACAATCTAAACTCTGCAGATATGACTATCATTGCAGGCAAACTGCTGGAAATAACATGTCCGGTAATTCCAAACACATCAAAAATACTGGTGGTAACAAAAACACATAACATACTGGAAGCTCAATTATGAAAATTATTTTTTTACTGATTGCACTATCCATTACATTTCCTTCTGTAAGTGGTTGGGAATTTGGCACCTTTGAGAAAGGAGACATGTTTGTCTACGATGTGTGCGATTATACAACCATTGATCCGGCATTAGGTGGCACACATGGGTGCTATGTATTGACATTGACCATAATTGACAGAGCCCAATCTAGTTTTGGTCCTGTTTGGATATCTCAGGTAATAATTGAAGATTCTGATTCAGCCATATACGATATTGTGTTAATTGATGACGGGTTCAACATATACCCCTATGATAGCAGATATGTTTCAGAAAGTCTATCCAACACCATCTTTTGGATGAATCACAATGCAAGGATAAGATCATTTGATCCTGTACTTGGGGATCAGATATCTACAACATCGCCTATTTTTGGCAAATCCGAAATTATTGTTGATGACTTTGCATCCTCTGATGATTTTACTGATTACCGTCTTTCATTTGTAGGTGATGTAATATCTGGTAATTTGTGGATACGCGATGATGTCTCTCTCCCACTCAAGGCTTCAGTTTTTGCTGTAAGGACAACAGATGATTTGCAGTTGTTTTCATTTGAGTTAAAATCTCTTACTGATTCTTCTTTTGGAGTGTCTAACTATCTGGACCCTGTTTTTGAAAAAATTGACGGCTTTACTGATAAAAAAACTGACCTAGATTCTGTGAACCCTGATATTCAAATCGATATACATGATGCCAACAA
>JAPFBP010000081.1 GCA_029250275.1 Candidatus Nitrosopumilus sp.
TTTGATGAAATCTCAATTTTACCAAATTTGGGATGTACAAAAAAAATAGATGAAGATAATCTAGGCAGAATCTAGATCACCTCTTGACGTGTTTATTACCTTGAAGATTTTGACGGTGTAGTCACCTTCAAAAAAATGGGTAATATTGCCTTCATCTATTGACAACACTCGGAACTTGTATTCAAAAGAGTCATCACCTTTCAGGTTTACCTGTGCAACATGAATAGGATCTTCTTCAACTGATTTGAAGATTTGAATAATCACGGGGTATCCTTGAAATGGATCATTGACTTTTCCTTTGACAGTACCCCAAGGCAAGGTGTTGTTTTCGGGGATACTCATGACAGTAACTGTTTTTTCAAGACTTATCTCATCATCCAATTTTAACACTGTAGTTTGAGATGTCGCTGCAAACACTGGCATGTCCAGCAAAAAAACAGACATGCTCAACATTATTCCAAAAAAACATAATGTTGCTAATCTTTTTGTGTCTACTCTGTTACAAGTTCTCGATATGTCTGATGCAGAAATTGCACTCATGCTGACAAACCACACTCTAATTTTTGATGGCTTTTTGATTTATTTTGACTTGAAATCAAATCACTAGGTGTTAGATTATTTTGGCAATAATCCATCATGTTGGCATCATTTACTTTTTTCATGTGGTTCCACTGCGAAGATGAGAATCCGTCTCGGGAGGAAAATCTATTGTCCAAAGACCTCATTTAATCATCTCCTCAACATTGGTTTGGCGATGCAGTTGTCCAAGATGACAAATCATCATGGTACATACAATCTGATTGTTGGGGAACAAAGATTGTACAGGCATTCTTAATATCTCTCCTCAAATAAAACCCAAGATAGGCCCATCAAATCCTCAACAGAGAATGTGGAGGGTTTTGCTTGTTGCAAGGGTTTTGACACTGCTTTTACAGGGTTGCTTGCAACCTGAGTTTTAGAAGGCGAGTGTTGCCAGTTGTGCATGATTTGCTGCTTCATGAAATAACTGAGCCTGAGTTATATATAACAAGAGATACCGTATATCGGTATGCCTTTGGAAAATGATGAAGTGTATGGGAATTTACAAAATTACAAAATGTATCTTCGTCCCAACACACATGCCCATTACGGATCACCTGATGGAAAAAAATCAGCATTAAGCAAGCACCAACAAAATGTTCAGAATTTATTAAAAATAATGAGCAAAAACGAATCAATGACCACGTGGGATTTGGCAAAAATATCCATACCAAATGACATATCCAAACTACGTGAACGTGAAAAAATTTACAGGCGATTGCTAGT
This sequence comes from Candidatus Nitrosopumilus sp., assembly GCA_029250275.1. Taxonomy (GTDB): domain Archaea; phylum Thermoproteota; class Nitrososphaeria; order Nitrososphaerales; family Nitrosopumilaceae; genus Nitrosopumilus. Next base: position 1,306 of record JAPFBP010000081.1, read on the forward strand.
GGGTAGAAAAGACAAGGGAAAACATTCAGACGGAGTTTTGGATTTAGGGCTTGCAGTAAGGGATGGAAAAAGTCTCAAAACCGGAATAGCTGACAAGTACAGACTGTCACTTTATGGTATTTTGTACTGCATTGATGCATTAAATATGGATAAAAATGATATTGACAAAGTTGCAAAAAAATATTCTAAAATATTGCCAAAGGTTTTTGGCAAATGGGAATATCTGAAATCAAAAATAGGGGACAGAGTATATGGAATTAAATTATTGGCAAACGGATTACTTGCAGACAATCCTCAAATTCAAGTTCAGCCCGGAATTCCATTCTATGAGTTAATGTCATACTTGCACATAAAATATCAAAGGAACTTTGAGCATATTTCAGAAGAAAAACTTGCAGAACAAATATCGTATTGGTTTTATATCAATTTGTTATATCAGTCAATTCAGAAAGATAGCAATGCAAATACAGGAATCAATGGTTTGAATTACATATTTGAGGATGACACAGAATTAAAGAAATGGTTTATGGTTTTTTTTAAGGAATCAAAAAAATATTATTATGAAAGATACAATGTTTTAAAAAGATCAGAGATCATGTAACGTTGCTAATTTTTTGAAGTAATCATATTGTTTAATTCACTGAGATCAAAAGGCTTTGTAAGCAAGCCAAACAATCCAGAAGATTCTGCCTTTTCAAATTCTTTATTATTTATAGCATAAGAGGACGTGAACACTATTTTTGCATCAGGATCATCTTTTTTTATTTTAAAAAATGCATCGTATCCATTCATTATGGGCATCTTTAAATCCATCAGAACAACATCTGGACTGAATTCTTTGTATTTTTTGATGGCTTCTTCTCCATTTTTAGCAGTAATTACCTCATAATTTTCATATTTCAGCATGTATTCTGTTGCCTCTAAAAATTGGGTATCATCATCAACTAACAAAATTCTAGGATTGGGCATCATTATCTCCTAAATTGAGAATTA
>JAPFBP010000001.1 GCA_029250275.1 Candidatus Nitrosopumilus sp.
AGGTTGCAAAGATCAAAGACAGCAAGCTAAAAGAAAAGCTGCAAAAACAGATACAAAATATAGTAGAGTGCCCAGAGATAGGAAAGCCATTAAGATATGATTTGAAAGGCGAAAGAACCATCTATGTGAGGCCTTACAGGCTCATCTATTCCCATCAGGGAACAGTTTTGTACCTGCTTCGTTTTGAGCACAGAAAACAAGTTTATCGAAAAATCTAACTAAAAATAAATTATACACAAAACAATCTAACAACAAAAAATGAAAGGAATTATTTTTGTTTTTTCTAATTCCTTTAAGGTTTTCAAATGCAATACCTGATGATTCAGAAACTGCAATATCTTCAATATTTTTTGAAATAATTCTAATTTATTCTACTTTATTTTTTGTAAATTCTTCCTCTATGATCAGTTTCTACAACAAAAATTATCATCTTATTTTGTTGTAAATCTAAAATCACTCTATAACTTCCTATACGTAGTCTATAAAACGGTGAATTAGGTAATCTGATCACATTTTTAAAAGGATCTTGAATGCAATCTAATATCGAATCATAAATTTTCTGTGTATTTTTCTTGTCTATTTTTCCTAATTGCTTTACAGATTTCGCAGACCATACAACTTCCCATATCATTTTACTTTAGTCCTAACTTCTTTTTGACTTGGTCTGATGTATATATTCGACCTGCCTTGATATCAGCTATTCCTTCTTCAATATTTTTGATGACTCTTTGAGTTAACACGTCATCTTCTTGAATAGTTTTCAATAATCTGGTAATTACCATTTCATATGTTTCTCCAGAATGATTCATTTGTTTTTTTAGATCATTTTTGATCTTTTTGGAAAGCTTTATTGTACTTTGCTCCATAGTATACCGCAATATACTATAGTATACTCTAATATAAAAATAATCGATTGAGGTGTTTACAACATTTATCATATTTTAAAAATTAATTTTCACACCTATCTGAGTCTGTTTTTATCCCCAATTGAGTATCTGGATCCTCGCGGACTCGTATCTAGTTGTAATTCAGACGCAATTTCATTTCTATATCATGAATCAAGTCAAGTGATTTGTAAAAAATAAAATCATTTTCATTCTTTGTGTGACCTAAAGAATAATTAATGGAAAAAAACTTGATTGATTTCATGAATTGTGACAGATGTGAAAATTCTGCAGCATATACAAGAAAATACTCTGGGGAAAAACTTTGTTCACAATGTTTCTCAAAGTCAATTGTAAGAAAAACTGCAAAAACTATTTCAAAATATAATATGATTAAACATAATGAACTAGTAGCAGTTGCAGTATCAGGAGGAAAAGACTCTCTAGCATTACTAAAAATCATTAATGAAATGTCATTAACTCATAGTTTTAGAATAAAAGCAATCACAATTGATGAAGGTATTCCAGGATATAGAAATGAAGCATTAGAAATTGTTGAAAAAGTTTGTAGTCAATTAGGGGTAGAGCATAAAGTATATTCTTACAAAGATCTTTTTGAATTAACGCTTGATGAAGCTTTAGAATTAAGAGAAGGTGAAAAAACATCATCATGTTCAATTTGTGGCACACTTAGAAGACGTGCAATGGATTATGCAGCAAAAGATATTGGAGCAGATGTAATTGCAACTGGTCATAATCTAGATGATACGTTACAAACATTTGTGATAAACATGCTTTCTGGAGATACAACTAAGATTGGATGGATGGATCCTGATACTTCTGCAAATGATTTAAGAAAAATAAAACCATTTTGTGAGATTTATGAATCTGAAATAGTCTTTTATGCATTTACAAATGATATACCATTTCAATCTGAACCTTGTCCACACATGAATGAAGGAATACGAACGGAAATTCGTGAATTTTTAAACTCATTAGAAAATCAACACAGTGGAATTAAAAATAATTTGTATCAATCAATTCTCAAAGTTTCAACAGCGGTAAAGAATTCTAGTTCTAAAGTAAAAACAAAATGTGAAAAATGTGGAAATGACTGCACAGGTAATGTATGCTCAGTTTGCACTATAGTTTTAAAACTAAAAGAAAATCAAACCTAATGCAAATGTGAACTACCACACAACAAATTGGGTAGCCTTTTCTTGCTTCCTTGAATGCTTTGCACTCTCACAAGCGGTTACTTTCCGCAGTTCCTACGGTAATGTACAATCGGCTTTTGCCGACATGTTCAATCCTTTGTTTAGGAGGACTGAACCGAATGAAAAGCAGAAACCCAGTATTTTATCTAGTAGAGTATGTCAATAGTGTTTATGAGAATTGGAATGCCAAATAATGTGATATTGATAAACATGACTAGTTATAATCAAACTATACAACCCAAAGAAAATAAATTTACCAGATTAATGAAACAGGTATTCATGGTATAATCAACTGCAAATATGAGTCATGATCCACTCAAAGGTGCATTCGTTTGTTATCTACAATGCCAAAAAAAATAATATGAAATCAATTAAAGAATACATGAATAACAGATCACAAAATCAATTAAAAGATCCAGGACTTGATACAGTATTCAATACCATACTAAATTCTACACCTAACACCATACAAGATACCCACTTAACTTCCATATCCTATATCAGGTCAAATTCCACAAATCTTCAATAATCTCCTAAATTCACTAATTCTGTACATAAACAGCCATACACTGATTCATTTGATAATGGCTCAAAACTTGATAAATAACTTAACACAAAACAAGCGCCACTCTAATTTTTCAGCACCAAATTAGAATCTGTAACATAACAACTGAGACTGTAATTTGTCTCTTTAGTTAGCAATCTATTCCTTCAGGTACTCATTTATCCTCTCAATCATCTTTGGATTCAGACTTACCTCCAGTCCATACCCTGTGGGTTTTGACAGAATCAAATTTTCCTTGATCAGAACTTTTCCCATCTTGTCTACTTTTGTGGAACCCTGTTTTCCAGCGTCTCTTTGTGTGAATCCTTTTTTGAGGTTCTCAAATGAGGTATGACTAGCCCCCCAGTTTCCACGTCTGTAGAGTTTTCGTATAATTCTTCCCTTGATTTCTTCGTCAGTTAGCATATGTTCACTTGTAGTACCTTTGCTAGTTCACATTTAAATACATTTGAAAGCATAGTAGTACCATGGAAAGCAAGTCACTACTCCTACAATACATGGGGGATACGCCTAAACTCAGAATAATAGACTTTTTTCTAGATAACAAAGAGAGCGACTATTCTAAAAAAGAGATTATAGAGTATACTGGCATCTCAAAAACCACGCTATACAATGTATGGAATGAAATTTTAAAATTTGAGTATCTAAAAACAACAAGAAAATATGGCAAGGCACAACTGTATGCATTAAATCCAGATAGTACTTTAATTAAAAAATTCCAGGATTTGGACAATGAACTAGGCAAGCAGATCATGCAAAAGGCAATGGAAGATCCTATTTCTGCTCAGTGAACTTATCAATGACTAAATAGATGATGCTTGGAGTTGTGAAATTCAAATTTGACTATAATTGTGAACTTTAATATTTCAAGTACTTGGTTTGATCTAATGACACATCATCTGTAGTAAATTTTTCTGGTCTTGTCATTACATGTGTTGGAAATTTTTTTCCAAAATTTTAAATTTCAGAAATGGTATAAAGAAAAATCTAGAGATATTTTGTATTTGCTTTGATATAATATCTCATAAACCATTTTAGAAAATGAACGGAATTATTTTTCAGATTTGATCTTTCAAGAGATTTAAAGTATGCCTTTCTATCAATATTTTTGATAAGCATTAACGGATAATCATACTTGTATAAAATATGGTTCATCAATAATCTTGAAATTCTACCATTCCCGTCACCAAATGGGTGAATTGTCACAAATTCATAATGTGCCATACATGCCAATTCCACAGGAGTTATTGTTCCATCATACTTGTTTATCCAATTGAATAATTTTTTTAATTTTGGTTTGATTTGTGGAACTGTTGCAAATTCTACATCATCATTTCCCTTGATTCCAACTCTATAAGCTCTTACACTTCCGGCCTCACCTATTTTTGTTTGTTCAAAAATTTCATTATGCCAAGATAATACAATATCTTGTGTTATGATTTTTAATTTTTTTGAGCTAACCAAACTCATGAATAAATCATAATGTCTTTGAGTTTCAATCGTATCAATTTGAGATTTTTTATTGGGAGTGACACCATGAATGAGAAGATTCTTTGTATCCTCTTGTGTAAGGTTTGAGCCTTCCATTCTCTGTGTATTGTATGTAAAAGTAATTCCAAAACTCTCAAAGTTTTTGAGTTGAATTGAAGGTGGCAATGTCTTTACTTCCTTTTTATAATTATTGAAAATTGTCTGGATTTTTGGATTCCATTCATCAGAGTAAAATTTTTGTAAAAATTCTTTTTTGAGTTCTTCTATATTATTTGGAATTGCTTTGCCTAGATATTTTCTTTTTTCTTTACCTTGTATGTTGTGTCTCATGTAGTAAAATCCTCCTTCTTTTACTATTATGACCATATTATGCCACATACTATAAATTATAATAATCTTATGATTTCATAAAAATATAGTATGTAATATTTTTACAATTGCGTCCTTGCGTCTTTTCTTAGTTCTCGATAAAGTTTGTCACACGGATTAGATCCTTTCGCATCTCCTTCAAGGAATTTTTTTATTTTTACAACATGTTTCTCCCACCATTTTTTATTAATCATTTCACCTACAATTCGCGGATCCACTACAAGTTGAAACTCTGAGCTGTATCCTTTTTGCCCTCTTGATCTTGGATCAGAAATATACTGACTCATTTCATGCATTGCAGATCTAAAAATTATTTTGATAGAGACTCAGATAAGATCATTAAAGAATACATTCATGAATTTTAAAAACATATACTGATTCATGCTTAGCATAATAGGATGAATCCTCGCTATGCAAATATAACATACTTTCTTAGGAAAAATGGTAGTAGGTAAGATCAGGGTGCCAGCCGTGCCCTATTCTGAAACCGGCTATATGCAGAGATCAGCAACTGTTGGGTAAATCTCTAGATGGGTGATTCCCACTTGGTGTGCGGAAATGAAATCACGCCGAGGCGGGTGGTTACAGGACTAGAAATATCCGAAGGGATAACTTCTAAGACCGAACCATCGAAATGGATGAGGTCCGGGAGGGAGCAATCCTAAGGTGGAGCATCCACGCTTCCTCGTCTACGTGGCGGATCTTGTATGCCTTGAAACGGGGTTATTTGTCTAGACTGGAGCCAGCAGATCTACTACCTTTATAATTAAAATAAAAATTCCAACCTCATGGAAGGAATTATTTCATTTGGAAACAAAAAGAATTATGAAGACTTTAAAAAACAAATTCCAAGTCCAGTGTTACCTTTATTTGATTCAATTAGAGAATTTTGCTTTTCACTTGGAGATAAAGTAATTGAAGATGTTAGAATGCATAGAGTAGTTTTTTGTAAAACAATGACATTTAGATGGTTTGCAGATGTAGAACCTGAAAGAGAAGGAGTTATCATTAAAATTCAGAAAAGCAGAAAAGATCCAATCCAAATTATTCATGTAAAAATAGACCAAGAAATTTCAGCAATAAGTCAAACCATCAAAGATGCATTTGAAGAAATTCACTAGTATAATACATCAAATTTTAAAAATTCTTCAGTAAATTTTTCATTACGTATCTCTACATCCTCAACTCTTGCATTGGCAGGACCACCATGAGCCCATTCAATTAATCTGTTAATTTTTTCATCGTCACCTTCTAAAACAGCTTCAACCCTACCATCTTTGAGATTCTTTACCCAACCAAAAACGTCATTTTGCTTTGCTTTTACTTTAAGAGTTTGGCGGAAAAAAACACCTTGTACTTTTCCAGTTACAAAAAGTCTAACACGTTGTTTTGACACAAATAATATTTCACTAAAGTTATTAATCAATATTAGGCTAAAGAAAAACTACTTTCTTTCTTTAATTCTAGCTCTACCAGTCTTTCTTGCAGCAATGCTACCTACCTTTGCACCAGGAGGAGCATTTCTTGAAACTGTAGAACTTTGTCCAACGTGTTGATGACGACCACCACCGTGTGGGTGTACATATGCTGCCTGAGCAACACCTCTTACAATTGGATATTTCTTTCCTTTAGCTCTAAAACTACGCCACTTGTTACCGGCACTCATAAAGTGACGTTCACTTGCCCCACCACCAGCTAAAGTACCAATCATAGCTCTGTTTTTAGGATTAAGAGTGGCAAATTTTCCAGATGGAAGTTTAACTGTTACACCATCATCGCCATGAGAAAATATAGTTGCATTAGTACCTGCAGATTTAACAATTGCACCACCGTCACCAAAGTGCTTTTCAATATTACATACAATTGTACCATCAGGAATATTTTGAATACTGATGACATTTCCTTTTTTAATTTCTGATTTTAATCCAAAATGTAAAGTTGCACCCACTATAGTTCCAAGAATTGCCGGTACAAATGAAAAAGAACCATTTTCAAATCTTATTTTGGCTAATGGTGCTTCTCTACCACGCTCATGAACAAGATCAATAATTTTACCTGCATGTTGTTCTGAAAGTGGAAAACGTGGATAAGTTGCTTTTACGCCTACTTTTCCAGTAGATGTAGATCTAAACTGATGACCTCCGCGGCCTCGTCTTCGAACTAATGGTCTTTTACCCATGTTGATCGTTTCCGACGTAAAGAGGATTTTAAGCTTGTGATGTTACCTGTTAATTTTGAAAATTACCGCAAAGGTATAAAAATTAGAATTTAGGTCAGTATGTATGAGTCAAAATGCTCTTTCTCTCAAAGTTCTCGAAGCGTATACTAGAGATGTTGGAAGAGGAGTAGCAAGAATTGATTATGATTCTATGGATACATTAAATGCCTCAACAGGCGATGTTATTGAAATTAAAGGTAAAAGAAGAACAGTAGCAAAATGTCTTCCACTTTATCCATCAGATGAGGGTAAAGGAATTATCAGAATTGATGGTCTAGGTAGAAATAATTCAGGAATTGCAATTGGAGATACAATATCTGTTAGAAAAATTAAAGCAGTGGCTGCAGAAAAAATAATAGTTGCACCACTTGAAGCAATCCCTCCAATAGATGAAAGATATCTTGCAGATGCTTTAGAAAGTGTTCCTTTGATAAAAGGCGATAATGTAATGGTTCCATATTTTGGTGGACGTTTAACTTTTCAAGTTATTGGAGTAACACCAGCAGCTGATGCTGTTTTGGTAACTCAAAAAACTGTTTTTCATATTGCAGAGAAAGGAGAAACATTACGTGGTGTTCCTCAAGTAACCTATGAAGATATTGGTGGAATTTCAAATGAAATTAAAAAAGTTAGAGAAATGATTGAACTTCCATTAAGACATCCTGAGATTTTTGAAAAATTAGGAATTGAAGCTCCAAAAGGTGTATTGTTGTATGGTCCACCAGGTACTGGTAAAACACTACTTGCAAAAGCAGTAGCAAATGAAAGTCAAGCTCATTTCATTAGTATATCTGGTCCAGAAATTATGAGTAAGTTTTATGGTGAAAGTGAAGCAAGACTAAGAGAAATTTTCAAAGAAGCAAGAGAAAAATCTCCATCAATTATCTTTGTTGATGAAATTGATTCTATTGCACCAAAAAGAGAAGAAGTGACAGGAGAAGTCGAACGAAGAGTTGTTTCTCAAATGTTATCATTAATGGATGGATTAGAAGCAAGAGGAAAAGTTATTGTCATTGCAGCAACAAATAGACCAAATGCAATTGATCCAGCACTAAGAAGACCAGGTAGATTTGATAGAGAAATTGAGATTAAAGTTCCAGATAAAAAAGGAAGAAGCGACATTCTTGCAATTCACAGTAGAAATATGCCATTAGCAGATGATGTCGACATGGTAAAAATATCATCAGTTAGTCACGGATATGTTGGTGCAGATTTAGAATATCTCTGCAAAGAAGCTGCTATGAAATGTTTGAGACGATTATTACCTGTTTTGAATTTAGAAGAAGAGAAACTCCCACCAGAAACTTTGGATAAACTAATTGTAAATCATGATGATTTCCAAAAAGCCTTGATTGAGGTAACACCATCTGGAATGCGAGAAGTATTCATTGAGAATCCAGATGTAAAATGGGAAGATGTTGGAGGTTTAGAAGAGGTTAAACGAGAACTACAAGAAGCTGTAGAATGGCCAATGAAATATCCAGGTCTTTATGATAAATTAGGACATAAAATGCCAAGAGGAATATTGTTGCACGGTCCAAGCGGTACTGGTAAAACTCTACTTGCAAAAGCAGTTGCTACCCAAAGTGAAGCAAACTTTATTTCAGTAAGAGGTCCCGAACTCTTATCTAAATGGGTAGGAGAATCAGAACGAGGAATTAGAGAAATTTTCAAACGTGCACGTCAGTCTGCACCATGTGTCATATTCTTTGATGAAGTTGATTCTATTGCACCAATTAGAGGAGCTGGTGGAGAAACAGCAGTTACTGAAAGGGTGGTAAGTCAATTACTAACAGAATTAGATGGTATGGAAAACATGCATGGTGTTATAGTATTAGCTGCAACAAACAGAGCAGACATGATTGATCCTGCATTATTAAGACCAGGAAGATTTGATAAAATTATTCAAATTCCACTTCCAGATAAAGAAAGTAGAAAAAGTATCTTGAAAATCAATGCTGCATCTATTCCAACGATTAGTGATGAAAATGATTCTCAACATATTAATTTTGAAAGACTGTCAGAACTAACTGATGGACTTAGTGGTGCAGATACAGCATCTATTGCCAATACTGCAGTATCTCTAGTCATTCATGAATTCTTAGATTCACATCCGGATGTAAAGGATATTGAAAAGAAAGATGTTGATGTTAAAGTAACTATGAAACACTTTGAGGAAGCAGTAAAGAAAGTAAGAGAACAAAAAGACCTCAGGATAGGCGATAAATTAGTGGCTTCCTATTACAGGTAGTTTTAATAAAATAACGAATCTAATCCTCGTAAATGTCAGAATATACAGGATATGATGGAAATTCATTAGAATTTCTAAAGACAAACAAAATTTCAATTGGAGATTCTGTAAAAATTCTAGCTGATATTACTTATTCAGGAATTGTGATGCCTAGATATGAACACAGTGATGACAAACATATTGTTTTAAAATTAAAGAGCGGATACAACATTGGTTTAGAAATTATTAAAATTAAAAAAGTTGAGAAAGGTCTAACTTTAGAAAAAATTGTTGAGAAAAATGAAAAAGTTGAGAAAAATGAAAAGTTGCCAAATATTTTATTATTATCAACTGGAGGTACAATTGCAAGTAAAATTGATTACAGAACTGGAGCAGTTACGCCCGTATTAACTGCTGAAGAATTAAATTCATCAGTTCCTGAGCTAGCTAAAATTGCAAATATAGACACCAAGGTGTTGTTTTCAGAATATTCTGAAAACATTATGCCGGAACATTGGTTAAAAATTGCTCAAACAGTGAATGAGTATTTGAATTCAAATTATTCTGGAATTATTATTGCCCACGGTACAGATACTATGCATTACACATCATCCTATCTTTCTTTTTCATTAGCAGGTTTTCCAATTCCAATAGCATTAGTCGGTTCACAAAGATCATCAGATCGTGCATCTTCAGATGCTGCACTAAATCTAATTGGAGCTGTAAAATTCCTTACCGAATGTAAAACAAATGGAATCTACATAGCAATGCATCAAGATGAAAATGATGAAACAATTGCTTGTCATATTGGAACAAGAGTAAGAAAAAACCACACTAGTAAAAGAGGAGCATTTCAAACAGTAGGAAATGATCCTGCATTTTTAATTGTAAATAGTGAAATTCATAATAACATGAAAGATAATTTTTTTACAACTAATGAGTACAACCCTAAAATAAAAATAAATGAAAAAGTTGCTCTAGTAAAATATTATCCAGGATATGATCCAAATATGTTGAAAAATATTATAGATGCGGGATACAAAGCAATAATTTTTGAAGGTACTGGATTAGGACATATCGGAGAAAATATGTATCCAGTAGTAAAAATGGCAAATGAAAAAGGCATCTTTATGGGAATGACTTCACAGTGTATAGATGGCAGAGTGAGAATGACAGTTTACGAGAGTGGTAGAGATCTTCTAGATTTAGGAATAATCCCTCTAGAAAACATGATTCCAGAAATTGCATTGGTAAAGGCAATGTGGGTTACAGGAAACACTGAAAATCGTGAAGAAATTAAAGAAATCATGCTTAATAGAATTGCATCAGAATTTTCAATATAATCAGGTATCAACATGGAAGAATTTTCAATAAAAAATGTAGGTGTCAAAGTAGGATTAGAAATCCATCAACAATTAGCAACAAACAAGAAATTATTTTGCAATTGCAATCCAATAGAGTCTGATGAATATTCAATAAAATTTCAAAGAAAATTACGTGCATCTAAAAGTGAATTAGGAGAATTTGATCCTGCGGCACTATTTGAAAGCACAAAATCAAAAACAATAATGTATTATGCAAATGATGAAAGTAGTTGTTTAGTTGAACAAGATGAAGAGCCACCACATGAACTAGATAAAGATGCAAGAAAAATTGCATTGATTATTTCTTCTGCTTTAAAATCAAATATTTTTAGTGAAATTTATCCAATGAGGAAAACAGTAATTGATGGTTCCAATACAACTGGATTTCAACGTACTATGTTAATTTCCCAAGGGGGATTTTTTAATACAGGAGAAACAAAGATAGGAATTCAATCAATTTGTTTAGAAGAAGATGCTGCCAAAAATTTGGGAGATGAAGGTTCTGTAAGAAAGTTTGGTTTAGAACGTCTAGGAATTCCTTTAGTTGAAATTGCAACAGAACCTTTTGAAGTTGAATTAACAGAAATTAAAAAAATTGCACTGTCATTAGGAAGAATTTTGAGGAGTACAAAAAAAGTAAAAAGAGGATTAGGATCTATAAGACAAGATGTTAATGTATCAATAAAAGATGGAGGAGGAGTTGTAATTGAAGTAAAAGGAGTACAACAATTAGATCAATTAGAAAAAGTTGTAGAGTATGAAGCTAAAAGACAGCACGGATTGCTAAAAATTTCAAAAAAAATTCAAGAAAAAAATTGGATTTATGTTAAAGAAGATAGTAAAGACATTACAGAATTATTTTTAGAATGTAAATCAAAAATTATTCAAACTGCCTTGAAGAAAAATCAGAAAATCATGGTAATTACATTTAGAAATATGGCTAAAATGTTTGGATATTCACCATACGAAGGCATAAGATTAGGGAAAGAAGTAGCAGAATTAGTTAGATTTTTTGGAATAGGAGGAATTTTTCATTCAGATGAATTACCTAACTATGGAATAGAAGAAATAGATTTAGAAAAATTAAAGAAATTTTCAAAGATTAATGAAAATGATGCTTTTTTGATTTTAGCATCACCTGAGGAAAAAATTCACACTGTTATTGATCAAATTATTTTAAGAATTGAGTATATCAAAAATCATGGAATACCAATAGATACTAGATTAGCTACTCAAACGGGGGAAACAAAATTTCTTAGACCAAGACCAGGGGCAGCTAGAATGTATCCTGAAACAGATATTCCTCCAATAATTATTACAAAAAATGAATTATTAGAAGCAGAAAAAAATATTCCAAAATCTTGGGATGATTCTATCAAAGAACTAGAAACAAAATACAAACTTAATCCACAATTAGCTGAACAAATTTTTGATTCACGATATATTGGATTATTTGAAAAAATTGTTGAAAATATTAAAACTAATCCTACATTTGTTGCATCAATTCTTTGTTCAACAATTACAAATTTAGAAAGAAGTGGTTTAAATTCAGATTTATTAAAAAATGAGGAAATTCTCAAATTATTTAATTTGTTAGAAGATGGGGAAATTGCTAAAGAATCAATTGAAATAATATTTGAAAATATTATGTCTGGAAAATCAAAAACTACAGAAGAAGCAATGAAAAATACATCAATTGAATCTGTTAATGAAGAAGAACTGGAAAAAATTATTGTAGATATAGTAGAGAAAAATGAAGGATTAATTAAAAATCAGAAAGAGAGAGCAGTTGGACCATTAATGGGAATTGTTATGAAAGAACTAAGAGGTAAAGCTTCTGGAGAAATAATCAACAGTCTTTTATTAAAAAATATCAAAAAGAAATTAGAAAATACTAGTTAATAGATGCGGGAAGTGGGATTTGAACCCACGAACTCCTAAGAGATAAGGATCTGAACCTTACACCGTTGACCAGGCTGGGTGACTCCCGCATTAGAAAATTTTGAGATCTAGAATAAGTTTCTTTATTATACTATGAAATAATCATACCAGATTAATCAAGTGATAAAATGGAATTTAGAGAAGTATATTGTATTAATTGTAAGAAAGTTTTGGGACGCTATAATACTAAATTCTATAGCGAGGACAAAATTAATGAATTAGTGAATTTGACACATGCTACTCATATTAAAAATGGTCATCATGTTAACATTAGAAAATTTGAAAAAAATTAATTGAGTTTTATTTTTTCTATTGCTTCTGAAAGATTTAAAATTCGATGAATTTTATTTTCAGAAACGTGTTGATTCCATGGTTGTGAATATAGAATTACTTTTTTATTATTTTTAAGGAATTGTTCTGCATTTAATGGAGAATCATCAATAAACACATCATAATCTAAATCAGCTTTCATAGGACCATCAATTACTGATACATAATTATCATATTCAATATTATGATGATCCAACCAAGATTTTACAAAAGAGTCAGTAGAACGTTCTCTAGCAGTCACAATATCTACTTGACCAATATCGGTAAGAGATTTTGTTATGGATGACAAATTTTTTTCAGTGGTAGGAATTGTCATCCAATTTTTCCAACAAGAACTAAGTTCAGTGTAAAAATCATAACGATCTATTTCAAATTCATTCCAAAAGTCCCAACTAGTTATCTGATGTTTAGCAATTTCAGGTCTAATAGAATTACTATAATTTAACCAAGATATTATAACATCAGCAAGTACACCGTCAACATCTAATGCAATTTTCATTTTTTATCATTAATCATTAGTTTTTTTAAATTCATCTAAAAGATTTTTTTGATGTTTACTGAGTTTTTTAGGAACGTTTACTATAATTCTTATAAATTGATCCCCTTTTCCCCTGGAATTGATATGGGTGACACCCTTTCCTTTTAATTTGATAATGGTATTTGGTTGACTGCCAGCATCAACTTTAATTTTTTCATTTCCCTCCAAAGTTGGAACAGTGATTTCACATCCTAAAGCAGCATCAATCATAGAAAGATCATGATCATAAAAAATATCTTTTCCATCTCGATTAAATTTTGAATGTTGTTGTACTCTTACTCTAACAATTAAATCACCATTTACTCCATCCGGAATTTCATTTCCTTCTCCAGACACAGTGTAATCTCCTGAATCTATTCCTGGAGGAATTTCAAATGTTACAGTTTTAGAACCTCTTTTCCTTCCTTGTCCTTTACATTCATTGCATGGTGTTTCAATTATAGATCCTTGACCTCTACAAGCAGAACAAGGTGCAGTAGTAACAAATGAGGCATATCCCATATTGCGAGTTTGTCTAACTTGTCCTTGACCATTACATGTTCCACATGTTTTCTTGTTAGTGCCAGGTTTAGCACCTGAACCATTACAAATATCACATTGAATTTGTTTTTGTAATTTGATTTCCATTTTTTTACCATGTAATACATCCTCTAAAGTTACATGAGTTTCATAAAGAAGATCAGAACCTTGTTGTTGTTGTTGATTAAAATTAAATCCTCCTCCTCCACGACCAAAAATTGATTCAAAAATATTATCAAAACCTCCACCCTGTGCTCCTTGAAAAATATCTTCACTAGAATATCTTCCATCAACACCAGCATGACCATGTTGATCATAGACCTGTTTTTTTTCAGGATCTGAAATAACTGCATATGCTTCAGAAATTTCTTTAAAATGTTCTCCAGCATCTGAAGAAGTGTTACGGTCAGGGTGAAATTTTAATGCTAGTTTTCTATACTGTTGTTTAATTTCATCAGGTGAAGATGTTTTTGTAACACCTAAAACCTCATAATAATCACGTTTTGCAGCCATGAATCATACCTTTATCATAATTACCGTATAAATGATTGAATTAGAAACTTAGTTGGTTTTTGTTTCATCAGTTGAAGACGATTCGTTGGTTTGTCCTTCTGTACCTTGTTGTCCTTCTGCACCTTGTTGTCCTTTTGCGCCAGGTGAGGATGAAGTATTTTTGTAAAGTTCAGTTGTAACTTCATTAACCAATGTTTGTAATACTTCAAGTTTAGGTTTTAATTCATTTGGTTCTTTATCTAGAACTTCTCTAAGTTCCTTTACAGCATCAGTAATTTTAATTCCTTGTTCTTGTGAAATTTTATCTTTAAGATCATGATTTACTAGTTTTTCTACAGTGTAAATGTAACTTTCTGCTTCATTCTTTAAATCAATTTTCTCTATCTTCTTTTTATCTTCAGCAGAGAATTTTTCTGCATCTTGTTTTAATTTTTCAATTTCTTCTTTAGATAATTTTGATGTAGATTCAACAGTAATTTTTGCTTCTTTTTGTGTTCCAAGATCTTTTGCTGTAACATTAATTATTCCATTTGCATCAATGTCAAATTTTACTTCAATTTGAGGAATTCCTCTTGGAGCTGGTGGTAAATTTGTAAGATTAAAACTTCCTAAAGATACATTATCAGATGCCATTGGTCGTTCGCCTTGAACAATATGAATAGTAACAGCTGTTTGGCTATCAGCTGCTGTTGTGAAAACTTTACTCTTTGAAGTTGGAATAGTAGTATTTCTTTCAATTAATGGCTCTCTAACACCACCTAAAGTTTCAATTCCTAATGTTAGAGGAGTTACATCAAGTAAAACTATGTCACTACTAACATCTCCAGCAATAATTCCTGCCTGAATTGCTGCTCCCATTGCTACAGCCTCCATTGGATCTACACCGGATTCAGTTTCTTGACCAACAATTTCGCTTACAAATTTTTTCACCAATGGGATTCTCGTTGGTCCACCAACCATGACAATTTTATTAATATCAGAATTTGTGAGTTTTGCGTCTTCTAGTGCTTTTAATATAGAAGGCTTGCATTTTTCAACAATTGGTCTTATCAACTCATCTAGTTTAGAACGAGTTATTCTTAATTCTAAATTCTTAGCACCTGAAGTTGGATCATGTGAAATAAATGGTAAATTAACATCAGTTTCCATTACAGTTGATAATTCAATTTTTGCTTTTTCAGAAGCTTCTCTAATTCTCGTCATTGCAGTTGAATCTGAAGTGAGATTAACGCCTTCTTTTTTCTTGAATTCATCTACAATAAAATCAATTAGAACTTTATCCATATCTGTACCACCTAATTGAGTATCACCAGATGTACTGAGAACTTCAAAAACACCGCCACCCATTTCCATTATTGTAACATCTAATGTTCCACCACCAAAATCAAAGACAAGAATTTTCATATCTTGTTTAGCTTTATCTAATCCAAATGCCAACGCTGCTGCTGTTGGTTCATTAATTATTCTAACAACATCGAGTCCTGCAATTGTTCCAGCATCTTTAGTAGCTTGACGTTGATTATCATCAAAATATGCAGGAACAGTAATTACTGCTTTACTAACTGGTTCTCCAATAAATGCCTCAGCATCTTTTTTGATTTTTTGAAGAATGAATGATGAAATTTGTTGAGGTTTGTATTCTTTATCTAAAATTTTAAAAATATGATCAGAGCCCATTTTTCTTTTAGCAGCAAAAATAGTTCTATCTGGATTTGTTACAGATTGTCTTCGTGCAGGTTCACCGACCAAAAGTTCACCATCTTTAGTAAATGCTACAACTGATGGGAATGCTTTACCACCTACTGTGGCACCTTCAGCAGATGGGATAATGGTTGGTTTACCACCCATTATAACTGCCGCAGCAGAGTTACTTGTTCCTAAATCAATTCCAATTATTTTAGTCATATTTTATCATCATCCTTTTTTGAAATTTCTACTAATGTAGGTCTTATAACTCTCTCATGAGAAATATATCCTTTTCTAAGCTCTTTTGTAATTGTATTATCATCTAAATCGGGATCAGTGATTATTGATATTGCCTCATGAAAGTTTGGATCAAAAATTTCGCCTAATGCATCTATTGGTACAACATGATATTTTTGTAATAAAGAATTCATGTTTTTTAAAATAGAATTCAAACCGTCTAAATTGATTTTACTTTCAGAAAAAACTTCTTTAGCTCTTACAAAATCATCATAAATTTGTAAAAAATCTAATGCAAATTCATTAATTTTTGAATTTACTCCATTTTCTATATCAGTTTGTGTTTTTCTACTCAGATTTTGAAAATCAGCTAATACCAGTTTTAATTTTTCTTCATATTCAGAAGATTTTTGTTTTTCTAAATCCAATTGTTGAGATAATTCATCAAGGTTAGATTCTAACAATTTCGATTCTGATATAAAAGAATCACTCTCTGTTTCATTTTCAGATATAACATTTATTGGGATTTCATCAGGATCAGATTTGCTAGACAATTTAATCAGAATAACAATTTAGCTAATTTATACTATTATTGATTGTTTCACACAAAGGATTAGCTTTAACAATAATTAGATTGGAATCCTGTTTATTTTTTTCAATATTATCAAAATCAAATTTTGAACATGCTACAACAATTGTAGTTTTATCACTATGAAATAGATCAAAGTTTGGATCTTCATAAGATTCTACATCACCAATGTAATCACGTAGCTTTAATGTCAAATTTTGTAACATCTCAATTTTGTCTCCACGCATTACATGTTGATCAAGTGTCCAAGATAATGCAATCTTAGTTCTACTTGCCTTTAGATCATTTTTCTTTAATGTTGAGCGAATCTCATCAATTAATCGCTTGATATATCCATCAATTCCTTTAACACTTCCATTAATTAGATACATGAGAGAGTTTGCACCATCAAAAGATGAGCCTAAAGATTTCAAATCAAATAGACTACTAATCATATCATCTAAAAATATTTCCTGAAAATCATCTGAAGAAAGATCATTTTTTGTAATGTCATCTTGAGCGTATTTACAAACTTCTAAAACACTACATAAACTAGAAAATCTAGATAGAACATCAATAGCATGAAAATGCTCAGAGGATGAAATTGCCACAAATTTTTTCTCTTTTTTACCTACTGTGAGAAGTTCGGCCAATATCAAATCTTCTTTTCCATTAAATGATCCGATAATTTTTGGTTGTTCTTTAAGATTTTCAAGTGGATAATAAAAATATGAAATATGTTTTCCTGTCTCAAATCCTGTTACATGTTCAAGCAATGAAATATTTTCATGGTTACCTCCAAATCCTGTAGGAAGAGTAAAAATTACTGAGCTATTTTTTTTCATCGATGCAACTGCATCCTTAAATTTTGAATGGATTTCAGTTTTGATATCTTGTCCAGTTTTTCTAATTCTTGGAGTGAAGAAAAGATATTGTGCTTTTGAAATTGCCACATCAATTGGCTCCATAGCTAATAGAGGTTCATCTTCTTTTAGAGAAGATACGTTTGGATATGTTTTGGCAATTTCTGCATTAAGTGAAATTGCTAATGGAGTAGATTCATCTATGATGTAAACATCTGCACCTTTAATTGCCATTTGAGATGCAATAGCATACCCTTCGGTACTAAGACCATAAACGACAACTTTAGTTCCCCCCATAGATTAGATCAAGGAATAGACTAAGAAAAACTTATTGAACTAGAGATAATTAAAAAATTATTGAAAATATGGATAGATATTCTTACACCAAAACAATTATTGTTTTCTGAACCAATAGTTGAAAAATTAGGTAAAAAACACGATCTTTTGTGTACTTCAAGAGATTATGAAGAAGTTTCAAAATTAGCAAAAATACGTAATTTTGACCTTATTTTTGTTGGAAAACATGGCGGTGGAGACAAAAAAATCAAACTCAAAGCCAGTATTGATAGAATGGAGAAACTGTCTACAAAAATTAGGACATTTTCCCCAGATATTGTAATTAGTTTTTGTTCTCCTGAAGCATCTAGAATTGCATTTGGTTTAGGAATTAAACATGTAGCATTTTGTGATTCTCCACATGCAGAAGCAGTCATGCGATTAACTTTGCCATTAATTCAAAAATTATTAATTCCTTTTATAATACCTAAAAAGGAATTTTCAAAGTACGGAATTGATAAAAAAAATATTATTCAATACAAGGCAATTGATGCATTTGTAACAATCCAGAGAAAAATTGATCAAAAAGCTAAATTACCATTCAAAAACAACAATAGAAAGAATATTTTGATAAGAGTAGAAGAAGAAGAAGCATCATACACATCAAAATCTAGTAAAATCATCCCAATCATAAAAAAAATTGAAAGAGAATATAAAAATGATAACATTGTAGTCTTAGGTAGATATACAAAACAAGTTAAAAATTTACAAAAAATTATTGGCAAAAAAATAAAAATTGTAAAAATGACATATGATGGAAAACATTTGTTAAAAAATACAGATATTTTTATTGGATCTGGTGGTACCATGACTGCGGAATCTGCATTAATGGGAATTCCTACAATATCATACAATGCAGTTCCAAATATTATAGAAAATTTCTTGGTAAAAAAATATTTGATAAAAAGAGAAACAAATCCAAATAAGATTTCAAATTATATTAAGAAAATTTTTAAATCTACTAATAATCAGAATCAAGAAAGAGCAGAAAGAATTAGAAAGCAGATGGAAAATCCAATTGAAAAATTAATCATGATAATCAAAGAATAGTTAATTTTAGTTTTAAGAGTCAAATTCAAATAAAAAGTTCATTAAGGGAATGGGAGTGCTCGATTTAGCAGCCCGGTAGTGTAGCGGTCAAGCATAGAGGCCTTTGAAGCCTTTGTCCCCAGTTCGAGTCTGGGCCGGGCTACTTTGAAAATAATTGATTTTTGTACACGAATATAACATAGATAGTTTTTTTGAAATTAGGCATATGGCAGATATCATTTTAGGAATGGGTGAAGTTGGAGAAACTCTATTTCATCTTCTTGAAGAAAGAAACTATAATTGTATTGGAATTGATGCTGATAATTCAAAATGTAAGAACTATTCAGAGAAGGATCAAATTGAGAATCCAGAATATCTTCATGTTTGTCTTCCTGGAGAATTAACAGAATTTATTGATATTACAGTAAATTGGATTAATAAGATTGAAGGTCTGAAAGCTGTTCTAATACACTCTACAGTAAAACCTGGAACAACAAAAAATATTCAAAATAATTCCAAAGTACCAATTTTATTTTCACCAGTTAGAGGAGTACATAAAAGATTTTTAGATGATATTAAAAAATATACAAAATTTATTTCATCAGATGCTAAACAGATAGATTCTAAAATAAAAACAGATTTAGAAAAACGATTTAAAAAAATAGAATGGATGTCAACAACAAAAACGGCAGAGTTAGCAAAAATTTTAGTCGATACAACATATTATGGATGGCTAATCAATTATGCTCAAATTACAAAAATGATTTGTGAAAAAGAAGGTGTAGATTTTGATGAAATGTGGAAATTTGCAGATGAGATTCATGAAAACTTAGGCAATAGACCAAAAATGTATCCAGGTATTATTGGAGGACATTGTGTTATTCCAAATTTAAAATTAGTAGAATATGAAAATTTAGATATTATTAAAAAAATTAATGAATCATACGAAAAATTTAAAAAATAATTTTAATTGCTAAAAGTCTAATTTTGTAAGTAGTCGTGAAGCAATGACAAATAATGTTGATGCAATTGCCACCAGTATTATCATTTCAATAATAACAAATTCAGTAATAGTTCCAAAAATTCCTGCTCTAATTACATCAACAAGATATGTTAACGGATTTAGATAAAATGCAGTTCGTAAGGGTTCAGGAACACCCTCTGCTGGATAAAATGCAGTACTAACAAAAGCAAAGAAAAGAAAGACGGTATTGATAATTACATTAAATCCTTCACTTGAGCGTAATCTAGTTGAGATAATTGATGCCAATGAACCAAAAAGTACTGAACCAGTAATAGCACCAAAAATGATTATTGGAATTGTAACAAATGAAAATTCAACAGATTCAAAAAATACTGGATATCCAACTACAGCTATTAGTGCAGCACTAACTAATCCAATTATTCCAATTGTGCAAATATTACTTAGAATATAATGATTCCTAGTAAAGGGACCAGACATAATTTGTTCAAACATCCCATGTTTTCTATCATTCCAAATAATGATACCAGAAATTAGTGTGCTATTCATTATGTTAAATCCAATCATGCCAGATGCTAAAAATGCAGGATAATCAAGTTCCTTATTTCCAAATGGAACTGCATTGATTAATGGTGCATATGCAAATCCAGCTACAAAAATATAGATTAAAGGAAAAATTACTTGCCAAATTAAAAATCCGGGATTAAGAGAAATCGTGAGATTTCTGTTAACAAGTCTAATTATTGGATGCATTTTCGCTTACCATGTTTAAAAAGATCTCTTCAAGATTTGTTGGTACAGCTGATAGATCTTCAATCTCTATTCCATTTTCATTAAGTATTTTTAATACTTTTAACAATACTAATTCAGATTGCTCTGAACGGATTATTATGTTGGTTCCAGTTTCAAAATTAATTTTACAATCTGGAATACCAGACAAAAAAGAAATGATTTCAGATTGTTTTTCTAACAAATGAATTTTTATAGTTTTTTCTTTTCCAAATCTATTTTTTAATGCATCAGGTGAATCGACAGTGATAATTTTCCCTTTATCAATAATGGCTATTTGATCACATAGATATTCAGCTTCAGATAGAATATGCGTTGTGTAAAAAATCGTCAAACCTGTTTTAACTTTATTTTTTAAATAATCTAATAATTTTCTTCTAGCACTTGGATCTAATCCAACTGTAGGTTCATCTAAAAATAGTAATTCCATATCATGCATAAATTCACGTGCAACTTGGACTCTTCTTCTTTGACCAATAGATAGATCTTCATTTCTTTTTTTACGAATTTCAACTAAATCAAAATCTTTCAAAAGTTGTTCCATTCTTTTTTTACATTCAATTTTAGGTACATTCCACATCATCCCATATTTTTCAAGAGATTTCTCCACTGACAATGTAGGCTCATAGCTTGGTTGTTGTAAAACAACTCCAATTTTATGACGAATTTTAAGAGGTTCGGCTACAGCATCAATGCCCAAAATAGTTAATGAGCCACTTGATGGTGGAATGAGAGTAGTAAGGAGTTTGATTGTGGTAGATTTTCCAGCACCATTTGGGCCTAAAAATCCAAAAACTTGGCCTGATTTTACTGATAGAATAAGATCATCTACTGCATGAACTGAACCATATGATTTTGATAGATGGTTAACATTGATACAGGACATACCAAAGTTGCGATCTTCCTATTAATTTAGTTAGTGAGATAAATCAAGATATTTTTTGGAAATTTGAATTAATTATGATAAATTATGTAGAGATTTAGAAAATTATCGATCTGATAGATTTAGAAATTGGATAAAATATGTCCAAGCGATCATTTTGTGAAAAAAATAAAATTTCAAAAAAATGAAATTTTTATTAATAGAATGAGTTTAGCAAAAATGAATTGTCTGAATTTGAAAATCTTATTGATAAATTACTTTCACAAAAGCCAGAATTAACTAAAAGTGATCTTGAAGAACAAATTAAACAAAAAAAAGAAAAAATTGGTGCAGGCTATCTAACAGATCAAGGTGCATTGTTTCTAATTGCTTCAGATTATGGGATAACATTATCAAAGCCAGAAAAGCTTGAAATTAGCTTAAAGGATCTATACGCAGGAGCGAAAGAAATTTCATTAGAGACAAGAGTTTTGAATCTTTCACCTGCAAAACAATTTTCCAGAAAAGATGGGTCTGCATTCTATCTTAGAACAATGACTGTATATGATGCAAATTCTACAGCTAGTGTGAAATTATGGGATGAAAAAGCCAATCTTCCAGGTATTGAAAATCTAAAACCTGGAGATCTAATCAAAATAATAAAAGCTTATGTAAAATCTGATCTGGATGGTTCTCCAACAATTAACATTGGTTCTGGATCAAATATAGAAACTATAGATACTAAAAGTGAAATTCCAACGATTGATACTATTACAAAAGATGTTAGTGAATCTAAAGAGGGACAAAAAGATCTAGTAATTAGTGGAACTATTGATGGAGTGATTAGTGGAATGGAATTTACAAATTCTCGTGGTGTACCTGGAAAAGCACTAAGAATGAGGTTAAAAGGAAAAGATGGAATTGGAATGAGAGTAGTACTATGGGGCAAAGACGAATCCGTCATTCCAAATATGATTTTACAATCTGCCAAAGTAAGATTGCTTGGTGTCAGAGTGAAATCAGGAAATCAAGGACTAGAAATTCATGGTAATGATGCTACAATAATTGAAATTGAAGGTAGCAAAGAAGCAGAACCAATAATTACAAGAGTTCTATCTATAACGTCAACAGAAAGCGGCAAAAATATGATTTTAGCCGTTGATAATAAAAAGAATTTATTCAACATTAGTGATTTTTCAAATTCAACTAGTATCTATGTAGAAGGGGATGTCATAGAATGTATGCCATCAAAAGTTTATGGAAATTCAATTACATTAGATGAAAATTCTTTTGTAAGAAAATTAGACAATGATGCATCAATTCCCTTATTGTCTCAACTTAGAACAAAAATTAATGATATCAAAATAGATGCAAGTTACTGTATTGAAGCAATAGTATTGAAAGTTCCTGAAAGACGTGAAGTTCAAACAAAATCAGGTGAATCAATATCACTTTCAGAAATGTTTGTTGAAGATGATACAGGACAAATTTGGGTAAAAGGTTGGAGAAATCTATCAAGGATTATCGACAAATGTGAATTGGGAGAAATTATTTCAATTACTGGACTTGATGCAAAACCAGGACTAGAAGGTAGAATAGAATTATTTGTTACTGCATTTTCTAAAATTACAAAAAAGAATTAAGGAGATGATTTGATGATGTTACTTGATCGTAATCTTTCATAAACAAATATACCTACTAAGCCAAGTGCAAATAAAACTACAGTAATAATTGGTATTGAATCAAAAATTCCTGCCATCATTTAACCTAAAAGTAGACCATTAAAAATCTTCACTATTATCAGATAACCCAATTTTATTAATCGTGTAAGAAAAGTTTTCTTTTTTTAATGCCCAATAAATTTGACCATTAAATTTTGAGAAATTTTTAAAAAGATGAATTTTGATATGTGTATAAGGATCAATTGCATTTTGCATATTTTCTATTTCAATATCATTGGCCATTCTAATCATATTAGTAATTATAATTGGAATTTTTTTTGTGATTGCTAATTTTGATAAATCATGCATGTATTTCATGAATAGTAAATTTTTTTCAAATATAGATTCATCTTTTTGATATTCATAAGAAAATAAATCAGTAATATTATCAATTACGATTAAAGAAAAATCACTTTGTTCAAGATTGGTAATTGATTTGATTTGTTCGGAAGTATTTGTAATTCTAGATACAGTAATTTTTTCCAATAAATTAATCTCTATTTTTAATTCTTTTTGAATTTCGACGATTCGTTCAGGTCTAAATCCACCTGTAGTGTCGAAATACAAAACATTACCACCATTTTTAATTGAATTTATAGACAATTGTAATAAGAATAGAGTTTTTCCAGTCCCATTTTCGCCAAAAATATCTACAATTACATTATCAGGAATTCCACCTGACAGGAATTTGTCTAATTTTTGTAAACCTGTAGAGATCATTTGAATAATTATTAGAAAAAGAAGAAAAAATTTAAGGAATTTTAATTTTCATAAAAGAGGTAAGGCTTTTATGCTAGAGAACAAGATTTGAAAACAAGTGAACAATTAGTGTCCCAACCAATTCCTAGCGCAAAAAGACCTCTAACAATTCTTCAAAAAAGTATCAAGAAGATGGTTACTGTAAGACTGAAGAATGAAGTAGAATACAAAGGAAAGATGGATAACGTAGATTCCTATATGAATTTGATTATGACTGATGCAGAAGAACGTCACGACGGTAAAACAATTGCCAATTATGGTAGAGTTATCGTAAGAGGCAATAATGTATTATTTATCAAACTAGAAAACGAGCTTTAGTTAGAAGTGGTTTTATGACCAATAATTTTCTATTTACATCTGAGTCAGTTACAGAAGGACATCCAGACAAGATATGTGATAATATTTCTGATGCATTTTTAGATGAATATCTAAGACAAGATCCTGATTCAAGAGTAGCAGTTGAAACAATGGTGACGACAAATTATGTCGTAGTATCAGGAGAAGTCACATCAAAGGCAGTATTTGATCAAAAGGCTCAAGAAGAATTAATTAGAAAAACAATAAAAGAAATTGGTTATGACAACAAAGATTTAATGTTTGATGGAGATAGTTGTAAAGTCGATTTAAAACTTCACTCACAAAGTCCAGATATCAGTCAAGGGGTAACAGCAACTGAAGAAAAAGAACAAGGTGCAGGTGATCAAGGTTTGATGTTTGGATATGCGTCAAATGAAACTGAAGAATTAATGCCTATGCCAATTTTACTAGCACACAAACTTATTCAAAAATTATCACAAGTAAGAAGAGATCAAACTTTACCATGGGTAAGACCTGATGGTAAATCACAAGTTTCTGTAAGATATGAAGATAACAAACCTACAAAGATTGAAACAGTTGTAATATCTACACAACATGCTCCAGAAGTATCTCAAGAAGAAATTGCAAGAGAAATTATTGATAAAGTAATCAAACCAGTTTTAGGAAATCTTTGGAATGAAGATATCAAGATTCACATCAATCCAACAGGAAAATTTGTGATTGGTGGTCCACATGGAGATGCAGGATTAACTGGAAGAAAAATTATCGTTGATACTTATGGTGGATTTGGAAGACATGGTGGTGGAGCTTTCTCAGGAAAGGATCCATCTAAAGTCGATAGATCTGCGTGTTACATGTGTAGATACATTGCAAAAAATCTTGTAGCTGCAGGATTGGCTGATAGATGTGAAGTTCAATTAGCATATGCAATAGGAGTAGCAGAACCAGTATCACTTTATGTTAATACATTTGGAACAAATAAAATTCCTGAAAATCAAATTGAAGATTTAGTTAGAAAGAATTTTAATATGAAACCAACAGGAATCATTTCACAATTGGATTTAAAGAGACCAATTTACAAAAAAACTGCATCTTTTGGTCATTTTGGAAGAAATGAACCAGAATTTACTTGGGAAAAAACTGATAAATCTGAAATGTTAAGGCAAGCTGCCGGATTGCAATAATCCTACAACTGATTCAAATTTCATGTTAGTAATTTTCTTTAATTTTTCATGATTTCCAGTAAAATTTCCAATTAGAATATTGAGATCATCAACCCCAAAGTCAGATTTGGGATTAGTTATGGCATCATGATATGCATCTTCAAGTTTAATTTTTTTTATGCTAGCTTTAGTTCCTTTAGAAAAAAGTTTAACATATTTTTCAAAAGTGATAAAATCAGGACCAACAAGATCAATAATTTTATTTTTAAATTTTGGTTGTAAAGTAGATTCAAAAATAATTTTTACAACGTCAGAAATATGAATTGGTTGAATAGAATAAGTTCCAGAACCTGGAATGTTAATTTTACCATTTTTAATTTGTCTTTTTAGATATTTTGTAAACATATCATCAGTTCCTACAATATATGATGGTCTAAAAATGGTGTAATCCAATCCAGAATTAATGATAAAGTTTTCTGCATTGTATTTTGAAATAAAATAACCTAAAGTTGTATTTGTAGAAACTCCTAAACCACTTAGATAAACAATTTTTTGAATATTGGCTTTTTTACTTAAATTTACAATATGTTGTGTAAATTCAGTATTTATGGTATCATAATCTGAATTAACTGATTGTTGTCCTATACCAACAAGATGAATTAACGCATCTGAATTTTTAATTAGTTGTAAAAGTTTTTTTTCATCATAATTTTTTGAAATAATTCTAGATTCAGATTTAAATTTTTTAAAGTTATTTCTAGATATTGAGATTAAATCAATATTTTTTTCAGATAAGTATTTTCTAAGATTTTTTGCGATAAATCCACTTGCTCCAGTAACAACAATCTTAGAGAGTTTGACCATAATAGAACCAAGTTTATTTTAATTTTAAATCTATTTAGTAATTGTAAAAATTACAAAATAAGAGTTAATACCAGAAAATGAATACTATAACCGTGGAAGAAGAAAAGACCAAAATGAAGACGGGTTACACTACAGGAAGCTCAGCAACTGCAGCATCTAAAGCTGCATTATTATCAATAATAAATCAGAAAAAAATTGATAATGTAAGTATTCTATTACCAAAACGATCTTTCCTTCAAATACCAATCCATTCTTGTGAATTTGAATTAGATAAGGCAAAATGTTCTGTAATTAAAAATGGTGGAGATGATCCTGATGTAACTCATGGAGCAGAAATTATTGTGGAATTATCAATTACAGAAAAAATAAATGAAATTGAAATTGATGGTGGAGAAGGTGTAGGAATTGTTACAAAACCAGGATTAGGCTTGGAAATTAATAAACCGGCAATAAACCCAGTGCCTAAAAAAATGATTACAGAAAATTTGAAAGAAGTAGGCAAGGACATTCTTTTAAAAAATGGAATTAGAGTTGTGATTTCAGTTCCCAAAGGAAGAGAACTAGCACCAAAGACGGACAACCCTCGGTTAGGAATTATAAATGGAATTTCAATTTTAGGAACAAGTGGAATTGTATTTCCATTTTCTACAGCATCATATGCAGCATCAATTAGACAAAATTTGGATGTAGCAATTGCAATGGGTAATGATACAGTAGTACTTACTACAGGTGGACGTAGTGAAGATTTTGCAAAAAAAATAGTTGATTTACCAGAACATTGCTTTGTTCAAATGGGTGATTTTTCAGGATATACAATTCAACAGTGTGGTAGAAAAGATATCAAAAAAGCATATGTTGTAGGTTTTATTGGAAAGCTTGCAAAAATGGCTGCAGGAGTTAAACAAACACATGTCAAAGGATCAAAAGTTGACATGGGCTTTTTAGCTGAATTAGCTAAAAGTTGTAATGCACAAGAAAATGTAATTCACGATATTAGAAAAGCAAATACAGCAAGACATGTTTCTGAGATAATTCAAGAAAATAATATTCACGGATTTTTTGATTTGATTTGCAGTGAAACATATAAACATATGAGAAAACATTCTGAAGAAAAAGTTTCTATAGACGTAATATTGTTTGATTTTGAAGGAAAGATTTTGGCTAGAAAATCCAAAGAGTAAGGTATTTTATTAAAGTCAAAAGATTTTGATTATGGAAAAAACTGCAGTTCTTGCTATTACCAAAAATGGAATTAAAATTGGAGAAGAATTAAAGAGAATATTTCCAGATTGGAGCGTATTTGCACCTTTGAAACTCTCAAATGAAAATACCGAAATAGTGTGGTATTCTGAGCCTACAACTGACAAAATTATAGAACTTTTTAAAAATAATAATGCATTAATTTGTCTATTTTCATTAGGTGCAGTAATTAGATTAATTGCACCACACTTGAAAGATAAAAAAACAGATCCTGCTGTAATAGTAATTGATGATAAAACAAATTTTGTAATCAGCGTTTTATCAGGACATATTGGTGGAGCTAATGAACTAACTAAAGAAATTGCAGAAAAACTTGGAGCATTACCTGTAATTACTACTGCAGCAGATGTAAACAAAACAATAGCAGTAGATCTAGTAGGAAGAGAATTCAATTGGAAAATAGATGATGATTCTACTGTAACTAAAATTAGTGCACATATGGTAAATGAAGAACCTATTGGGATACTACAAGAAGCAGGTGAAAGAAATTGGTATAAGGATTTACCAAAAAATGTTTTAATTTATAAAAAAATGGATGATTTAAAAAAATCAAATTCTAAAGCATATTTAATAATTTCAGATAAAATAATTGATGATGAAATATCAAATGAATCTGTGATATATCGTCCACCAAGTTTAGTAATTGGGATTGGATTGCATTGGGATACTACAAAAGAAACAATTAGAGAAGGAATTGATCATTGCTTAGAAAAATTCAAACTCAGTTCAAAATCTATTGCAAAATTAGTATCAATAAAAAAACCACAAGATGTACAAGGACTGATAGATCTTGGAGAAGAGATGGGAATTCCAGTAGAGTATGTAAATAGAGAAGATTTAGCTGAAATTTCTACCCCAAATCCTTCTGAAACAGTAAAAGCTTTTGAAGGAACTGCAAGTGTGTCAGAAGCTGCTGCCATCAAAGTTTCTGGAGGTGAATTAATAGTAGAAAAACAGAAATTCCCACCAAATTTGACTATAGCTATAGCGAGGATAATAAATTGAAACGCGGATTATTACTAATTGATAGAGGAAGTAGAGAAAGAGAAGCATCTGAAGAATTAGATATAATTTGCCAAGGAATCAAAGCAAAAGGTGACTATGTTTTTACTGATTTTTGTTTCCTAGAGGTAGAACCACCATATATTGAAGATGGAATTGCTAAATGCCTAAAAGAGGATATTGATTCTTTAACCATTGTTCCATATTTTTTGTATCCTGGAAGAAAAGTAAAAAATGCAGTTACTGATGTAATGAAATTTCAAAAAAATACTAAAATAAAATTTGTTGTCACTAAGCAAATGAGCATGCATAAAACGTTGGTAGAAGTTGTTGAAAATAGAATATCTACAACAATAAAAGAAAACAATGTTACTCTATCAAATCGTGAAGTAGATGTAATGATTATTGGACATGGAAGTAAAGATCCCAAGGCCCAAATGTCATTGGATTATATTATAAATCATCTAAAAGATTCCTATAGAAATGTTAGTAGATGTTGGTTAGAGATAGAACAACCAGATATTTTTGAAGGGATTAAAAAATGTGAAAAAGATAATCCCAAAGTTTTGATTATAGTTTTTTATTTTCTTCATGAAGGAGCACATGTAAAAACTGATATCAATAATGATTTGATTCCAGCATTAGAAAATTCTAGTATAAAAAATTCTTACATTACAAAACACATAGGAACAGATCAAAAGATAATAGATTTAATATTAGAAAGAGCTAAAGAGGTAGAAAATGCAAACTAAGAAAGGTCAATCAATTGAAGATGCTAGTATGCAAATGATTGAAGATGAGATAGGTCCTCATGAATTTAATGAAAAAGAATGGCCTATCGTTAAAAGAATTATTCATTCAACAGCAGATTTTGATTTTGCAAATAAAAATAAGTTAATTTTTCACAAAGATGCCATTGAGAGTGGAATGACTGCTTTGAAAAATGGTTGTAGTATAGTAGTTGATGTTAATGGAGTAATAGGAGGAATGAATAAAGAAAACCCCAAAGATTTTGGTAATAACATAGTTTGTAATATTTCTAAACCAGAAATAATGGAATTGGCAAAAAAAGAAGGTAAAACACGTTCACAAGTATCTATGAGAGCAGCCATTTCAGATATGGATGGAGGAGTAGTAGCTATTGGAAATGCTCCAACTGCACTTCAAGAAGTAATTCAGATGGTCAAAGAAGGCATAGTAAAACCTGCTTTAATCATTGGAATTCCAGTAGGATTCATCTGTGCTGCAGAATCAAAAGAGGAGTTATCAAAGTTAGAAGGAGTACCATTTATCACCAATATTGGTAGAAAAGGTGGTAGTGCTTCTGTATCTGCTACAATTAATGCGATTTTTAAATTGATTAGAGCAGAATCATCTTTTTGAGTAGTTCAAACAATTTTTAACAAAAATTTCTGCATAGTTTGAGCTGTCAAAATACAAATGTCCATAAGAGGCCAATGTATTATCTTGGATTAATCCATCTTGGTGATTCTTTATTCCCTCACCAATTTCTAAACTATAAGCAAATTTTGAATCAGATGCAACAGAATCTAATTGAGAATAATGAAATTCATGACCTTGAAAATTATGTAATTTATCAGAAATTGTATTTTTCATAGTTATCTTACCTTTAGTATAGTTGAGTCTCATTTTATTTGTCATTTTAGTTTCAGCATCAAATAGACCTATCATTTTGTATTTTTTGTTTTCAGATAAAATTGATTTTGTCAAATACATTAACCCGCCACATTCAGCATAAATTGGAAGATTGTCTTCAGATAATTTTTTTATTAATTTTTTCATGATTTGATTTTTTTCAAGAGCATTTCCTAAAATTTCAGGAAATCCACCTCCAATGTAAAGTCCATCACATTTTGGAATTTTTTCATCTTTCACAGGACTAAAAAATTTTAAATTTGCACCTTCACGACGTAATGCTTCCAAGTTATCTTGATAATAGAAATTAAACGATGTATCTAGTGCAACTGCAATAATAGTTTTTGTTTTCTTATGTGTAGGTTTTAATTTTTTATTAAGATCAATAGAGGTTTTCGCAATTTTTATAATTTGATTAACATCAAAATATTCAGAAATTATTTTTGAAATTTTTCTAATTTGTATATTGAGATCTTTGCTTTCTAATGTTGAAACTAACCCTAAATGTCTTGATGGCATATTCAATGATGAATTTTTTGGAACTACACCAATAATTGGAATTTTGATTGTTTCTAGAGCACTTTTACACAAAAGTTCATGTTTTTTGCTACCTATTTTGTTTAGAATTATTCCAGCAATACGAGAATTTCTATGAAATTTTAAGAATCCAAGAGCAGTTGCAGCAATAGAGCGAGAAGTTTTACTAGCATCTAAAACTAACAAGACAGGAGATTTTGTTAATGATGCTACATGATGAGTGCTAGCATAATTTGAATCTCCACCAAATCCATCATAATATCCCATGACTCCTTCTATTACAGATATGTTGGATTGAGAATTTGAAGTGAAACTATTGAAAAGTTGATTTTTGCCCATAAGCCATGCATCCAAGTTGTATGTTTGGTTTTTTGAAATACTTGAGAGATATCCTGGATCAATATAATCAGGTCCAACCTTAAATGGTTGGACAGAAAAACCACGTTTTTGTAATGCATAAATTATTGAACACGTTATTGATGTCTTCCCAACTCCACTAGTAGCACCTGCAATTACGATTCTAGGAATTTTCAATTTGCATGACTAGGAACATTTTTTATTTAAATTGATAGATTGTGGATATCATCAATGTTTTTAGTGAGATCTGTTGAATGTAATTTATGGAAAATGATGGTTTGACGATTGTTTATACTGGAAAAGGTAAAGGAAAAACAACTGCAGCTTTAGGAATTGCTTTACGTGCAACAGGATATAAAAAGAAAACTTGTATGATTCAGTTCATTAAAGGTTCATGGCATTATGGTGAAATGGATTCATCAAAAAGACTAGAACCTGAATTTGAAATGATAGCAGTTGGTAAAGGATTTGTGGGTATAATGGATGATAAAAGCCCAAAAGAAGATCATGAAAACGTAGCAAAAGAAGCAATTAGAATTAGTAATGAGAAAATTCAATCAGGAAAATACGATATTGTGATTTTAGATGAGATAAATTATGCAGTAAATCTCAATTTAATTTCAGTAAATGATGTCCTAAACATAATCAAATCAAAGCCAAAGAATATTGATTTGATATTAACAGGAAATTATGCCAAAGATGAAGTCATTGAAATGGCTGATCTAGTTACAGAAATGAGAGAAATAAAACATCCATTTCAAAAAGGCATCAAAGCAAAGAAAGGGATTGATTTCTGACCAGCAACATTAATTTACGTATGAGGAAGTTTTAGAAGAAATGTCTACTGAAATCCAAGAAATGCCTGAGCAAGGTGAGATTATTATTGCTACCATTACCAAAGTAATGGATCATGGGGCATATGTCACACTAGATGAATATGATGATATTCAAGGATTTTTACATATTTCAGAAATTGCTCCAGGTTGGATTAGATCAGTTAATAGATTTGTTAGAGATGGAGACAAAAAAGTTCTCCTTGTAAAGAAAATTAATGCTCAACGTGGAGATATAGATCTCTCTTTAAAACAAATTTCAAAAGATCAGAGAAAACAAAAGCTAAAAGAAGTAAAAAAGTTTGAAAAAGGTAAAACACTATTACAAAATGTTCAAGAAAAAGGTAAATTATCAGATGAAGAGATTGAGAAATTAGAAGATAGTATTTATTCAAAATTTGATTCAGTGTATGATGCTTTCATATCTATTGGAAGAAATGGAATAGAATCAGTCAAAGAACTAAAACTTGCAAAAAAAACTGCAACAATAATTGAAGATATTTGCTCAAAAATTAAACTTCCTTCAGTTGAAATTAGAGGAATTATGGAAATTACAAATAATCAATCCAATGGTGTTGAAATAATTAAAAAAACATTACTAGATATTATTAAAAAAGATTCTACTATAGATATTACATATCTAGGTGCCCCAAAATATAGACTCTCAATTAATTCAGAAGATTTTAAATCAGCTGAAAAATTACTAAAGCCAATTATTGAAGAAATTGAAACAAGCATAGAAAAGAAAAAAGGTTCATTCAAATTTACTAGAGAAGATTCAAAGAAAACAAGAGATAACTAAAATGAGATTTTTACTTAGAAAATGTTCTAAATGTTATCATTATACATTAAAAGAAAAATGTCCAAAGTGTAGTGGGGAAACAATTTCAGCACATCCTGCTAAATTTTCACCAGATGATAAATACATGAGATATAGATTAGCAGAAAGATATTCTTAAGATATAGGTTGATAATCTTTGTTTACTTCATAAATAAAGACACCAATCATTGGTCCAATTTTTTCTTCAGTAAAACTAGAGGATGCGTAAACTAGTCTTAGTGGTC
Source organism: Candidatus Nitrosopumilus sp. (assembly GCA_029250275.1). GTDB lineage: Archaea > Thermoproteota > Nitrososphaeria > Nitrososphaerales > Nitrosopumilaceae > Nitrosopumilus. The sequence continues at coordinate 33,067 of JAPFBP010000001.1, forward strand.
CATCACCATCAAAAGTAAATTTGATATCTTTACTATAGATGCCAACGTATCCTGGAACATAAGTTGTTGATTGTTGGTTTTGATTATTAGGATTAACGTAACCTAATAAAGAGAAAGGGAACATTTTTCCAAGTAAAGTTTCATTCCAGAAATAATCAGTTCCACTATTCCCATCAGAATGTAAATATTTTGAAGTATCATAGCCTGCAATTTTCATAAACCATTGTTTTTTAGACTCGTCTCCTCCTCCCCTAAGAACATAAAGTGAATCATCAGCATTCACATTCAATTTTTCAGCAGCTACAAATATCAACACATAGTCTGCCTGCATTTCATTTAGAGTATTCCAAGCAGAATCAGGATTGTCAAGTAGCATTTTGGCTATATTTTCAATGATAGTTGTATTAACAGTAGAATTATCTGCTAATGATGCTCTTTCACCCATTGTTTGAATCCAATATCCATAATCCCACCATGACGCAACTACAGCATCCTTAGGAGTATTATTTTTTATCCAATCTAATGCGTCCAACCAATCATTTGTTGCAATTGGAAACATAGAGCCACCATTCAAAATTGTAGGTGGAACATGCATAATTGATGAAGGTTCTGAACCAACAGGATAAATCATCGGAATTAATAAAAGAACAATTATTCCTGCCATAAATGCAGGTTGTAAGAATTTATGGATTGGTTTTTTAGATTGAGATTTATTTTTAAAAAATTCTTTTGTTAATGCTGTTAAACCCAGAGATGCCAAAATAATAACAGCAATGGAAGCAAAAACTTCTAACCTAACAAATGTTGAACTGATATAAACTCCACAAATACCTAAAATTAATGAAAAAGATAACATATCATTATTTATAGAATTAGAATTTTTTGTTTGAATATTTTTAATTATTATCCAAATTCCAATACCTGAAAAAATTATTAAAACAGAATGGAATAAAAACGATTGAGCTAATGTTGTTGTTGCATGTTCTGAAACTGAATCTACTAACGGATCTGTTGTAGTTAAAAATGGATTTATTGCATTAAGATATCTATGACTAGCAGTTGGTAAAAAATTTGAATCAGAAAAAATTGTAAAAACAGCAGCAGTGATAACTAAAAGTGCAAGTAAAAATAATAAACCATTTCTTTGTTTATTTTTTGAACTTTTATTTTGAATAAAAATACAAGAAACCAGAAATAAAGTGGAAACTATTAATGAAATTCCCCACAAATCAAAGACATTTACTCGCTCAAACATAAAAGAAGTTAAAATTGCAGTAATTGTGTAAACTGGAATAGCCCATATTATGAATTTATGATCTATTCTCAAAAAAGGTAAAGTCAAAAATAAAATCCCTATTGGAATAATAAAAAATTGATTGCCTCCCCAAGCTGAAATAGAAAATATAGTAAAAATTCCTGAACCCACGAGTTTGATAAATGCAATTTTTTTATTTTTTGAATTTATCCCACTTAATAACAAATAAACGAATAAAAGACTAAAAAATATCCCTAAAGGTTCAGATTTGAACCATCCAAGTGGACTTCGAATTAGTAAGGGAATAGAAACAGAAAACAACATGGCTGAAAATAATCCAGCCGTAGTACCACCAATTACTCTAACTAAAGCAAAAATTACAATTGCAGATAATGAAGAAAAAATTACCGGAAATAAAATTGTAAAGTCATAAAGATCTAGACCTCCACCAAAAATCCAATAAGTTGTAGCTGCTGTTAGATGAAGTATAATTTGAGAATTTGAAGATACATCTCTACCATGAGGATACCAACTTAGGTCATCATTCCATTCAAAATATGCAGGAATTCCATTATCAACAATGTATTGAGTTGCACGATAATTAAAAAAAGGATCAAATTCATTTAATTCAAAACCAAAATCAGCAGGTTGTACTCTAAGAAGAAAAGAGACAGTAAATGACAAAGACAAAATTCCAATAATTAGGAGATGGTTTAATTTTAAATCAAAATTTCCAATAGAAATTAAACTAGAATTAGAATTCAATACTTTTGATCAATAATCTGTATTTATTACTCTTTTTAGAGAGAACAATTTTATTTCAAAAATATAATAAATTATGGTGTAAATGTTCCTGTCAATTTTGCTTCAGCAATAATATGACCATGCATTGCTTGTTCCAAGTCTTGTTTAGAATAACCTTCTTTCAGATCTAGTATTGTATCAAGTGCATATGCCTTGAAAATATACGTATGACGTTTATCAGGTGGTGCAGGTCCGCCATATCCAATTTCACCAAAATCACTTTTACCTTCTCTTCTCAAATTTGTATTTGGAAATTTTGGAGACAGACCAATTGAACCAAATACTAACCAATGAACCCAGACTTTACCAACAGCCTCCATTGCATCTGGATCATCCATAATTAATGCAAGAATTTCAGTATCTTCTGGAATATTATCAAAATTTAATTCAGGTTCTTTATTTTCAAATTTATAACCGAATTTCTTTGGAATTTCTTCTCCTTCTTTAAAATCAGGACTGGTTATAGAAAATTCAGACATAATTATTTTGGTAATTAATTTTAAAATAAAGTTTCCTAATTTTCAAGAACAATCTTATCATTATGTATGGATAAAATAGAACTTCCGTTATTTTTAATCTGTTTTTTTAATTCTCTATCCATTGTAGCAACAATTACTCTATTTTTTGAAACATAATTTATCAATTCTTTATCAGCAAATGAACCAAGTATTGGTATTGTTTTAAAATTTTTGACATAATTTAGAGTTGCTTGAATGTCTTGCTTTTTTTCAGGATTTTTTTCTAATTCAAGTAATTCATTTTTTACAACTTGTGGTATAACAAATGTAATTTGACCTATCTCTACATCTAGATTATCTAAATTTTTGATTTTTTTAGTTGCTAGATGAATTAGAAAATTTGTGTCACAGATTACTTCAACCAACTATACCTGCACCAATGAGTCTCCATCTTTCAGTAATTCTTCTACTGATTGCAACATTACCACCTTCAAATATGCATACAGGTCTTCTTAGTTCTATCTCAACATTTGTTGATTTTATTTTTTTGACTGTACCTAAAACTGGAGCAGTACCAATGTTAAGTCGAAGTAATTCTCCAGTGGAAATTGGTTGGACCTTTACATCCTCAGCTGCACCTACAGCAGAATCAAACAAGTTAACATCCAATTTTAACAAAGTTGAATTATCAGGAAGTGTACCAGGTTTACCTATTACAGAACCAATAAATGAATCACTTCTAGTCATAGATGGATCTAATTTTGTTCCAATAGCAATTAAGCCACCTGGTTTCACTGATTCAACAATTCCTGCTGCAGTTCCTAAAGATACAATTTCAGTAAGTAATGGCTCGTACGTTTTTTTCTTTTCATTCATAATTCCAGGTTTAATCTCAATTTCATCACCAATATTGAATATACCTTGGGTAAGACTTCCACCAATAACACCGCCTTTGATATCTTTTAATTTTATTCCAGGTTTGTTTACATCAAAAGAACGTAAAACATGCATTACTGTATCTGCTTTTTCATCTCTTTCTGGTGTTTTGATTGTTGATTCAATTGCACCAATTAATGCATCAATATTTAATCCAGATTGTGCTGAAATTGGAATTACTGGCGCATTTGCAGCATAACTTCCTTTAACAAATGTTGTAATTTCTTGATAATTTGCAAGAGCTTCTTCATATGAAAGTAAATCGACTTTATTTTGAACTACTACTATCTGTTTAATTCCAAGAGTTTGTAGTGCTAAGAGATGCTCTTTTGTTTGTGGCTTTGGAACTTTTTCATTTGCTGCAGCCAAAAGTAATGCACCATCCATTAATGCAGAGCCTGAAAGCATATTTGCCATCAAACTTTCGTGTCCAGGACTATCTACAAAACTTACAACTCTAGATAATTCACTTTCTTTTCCACAATTATTACATTTTGGAGTTGTAGAATATCCTAGAGGTTCTGCACATTTTTTACATTTGTAAAATGCTGCATCAGAATAACCAACACGAATTGTAATACCACGTTTAAGCTCTTGACTATGTACACTAGTCCACAAACCAGTTAAAGCTTGAATTAGAGTAGTTTTTCCATGATCTACGTGACCTGCAGTACCAATGTTAACACATGGTTGATAACCATATTTTTTGATGTACCAATCAGGAAGAGTTTCTCTCCAATGCATGTGTCAAAAAGTAGAATCGGTATATGTTAAGTTATTCTTTTTTATCTTTAGTTTTTTCTTCTGTTGCTTCTTCTACAGGAGCTTCAACTGGTAATTCTCCATCAAATTTACAATTTACTTGATAAATTTCTTCTGACACTAGATTTCCTCGCATTAATTTTCTTTTTCGTATTCCATGTTCTGTATCTTGTAAACCAACACCTTTAACAAGTAAAATTCTTTTTCTTGCTCCACCATGAAGATCACTTCTCATTGGAACTCCAGATTTATCACTGCCTCCAGTGAGTCTTAATTTTCCAGTTAATCCTACAATTGATGCATCAGTTTCATTTCCTAATTGTAATCCCAATAATTGATTGGCATCGCTATCTTTGAGTTCTTTTGAAACTGATTTTCCTTTAATGTCAGAGATTGTAAGTTTAAAGTTTGCCAATTATTTCAAAAAAAAGTTGAACGACTAATTAACCTTTGGACATTATTTTTAAATCAAGATTTACAATGATAGGCATGGTTGAAGAGATCAGATGTCCAAGATGTGATAATAAAATGGTGGACATGCAAGCATGTCATATGTTTTGTCCTAATTGTGGAGCTCATTTAGATTGCTCTGATAAAGGAAACTATTGGTAATTAAATTCCAGGTCTATCTGGAATATATTCAGATGACATATTGATTGCTTGATCTTTCATAATTTCAAGATAAGTTTCATAATCTGCTTCAAAATTGCAATGAGGGCATTTCACATTAGTGATATCATCATCTAATATTGCAACCTTTTCACATTCAGGACATCTTGCATCCATGTTTTAAATTATCAATTAAGATATTTAATCATAGTTAACGAATTTATTCTAGGCGGAGTTAGTTTAGTCTGGTATGACGTCAGCTTCCCAAGCTGAAGGCCGCGGGTTCAAATCCCGCACTCCGCATTATAATTCTCTAATTGCTTGCTCTATAATTCCTCTATCAGGAGCTTTGGAGTAATATTTCAAATAATTTTTAAGATCATCTTTTGCTCCAGAATTATTATTTTGTTTTTCTCTAAGATATGCACGATTTTTGTAAATTTTTGCAGATCTTTTTAAATTAATTTCAATAGCCTTAGTGTAATAATTTTCTGCTTTTTCAAATTGATTTGTTTTAAGATAAAAATTTCCTAGACCGTTATAGGCTAGATATGATCTATTATTGATTTGTAAACATTTTTCATAATATTTTACACAGTCAGGAGAATTTTGAGCATTAAGTATTGCAGCAAATAAATTCAAAGCTGTTGAATTATTTTCATCAAGTTCTATAGCTTGTTTTAGTGATTCAAGTGCCTCAGAGGTATTTTTTAAAATATTGTATTTTTCAGAAATAAGACATAGCCTATGTGGTTTGTTACTAGAGTCATTTTCTAGGTTTACAGATGATAAAATATCTGATGGGGCTAAAATGATTAGTAATTTTCCTTCTTCAGACCATTCTTTCTCAAAAATATCTTGAGGAATTGCTCCTTCTTGCTGTTCTCCATCTTGATTACCTTTTTGAATATAATGTAAAATTGTTTTTTCTTGTTGATTATAACCAGTAATTACAGATGCATGTTGTGTAATTTCAGGAATTCCTGGAAGGATAACAATTGGTGGAATTCCTAAATCAATAACTTTCTTTAATTCATTTAAAGATGAATGAACTATTTTACATGTTAAACCATGTCTTTCTGCAGTTTCTATTCCCTCAATTAGAACACTGCCATCAAATCCAGAATATTTTTTTGCAGATTCTATTGCTTCTGCCATAGGTAAATCAATATTCCAATATTTTGATACTACATTAATTGGTAAAGGAAGACAAATATTTTCATCTTCTACAAGAGGTAAAAGTAATTCATGGTTTTCTTCTTCCATAAAATTAAGAAATTTTGAGAGTTATTAAAATCAATCAAAGAGAACAGAATTTTTCAATTAAATCATTACCATCTTGGCTCATTTCAGGATGAAATTGAGTTCCAAAAATTGGTTTTTTTTCATACTGAATAATTTCATTTTTACAATTCTTTGATTCAGCAAGAGTAACTAAAACACTAGGTAATTTGGATATCTCATAGCTATGACTTTCAAAAACATCTAAAGAATCACTACATAATGAATTATCTCTTAAAGTGTGAATTGATTCAATTCCTTTTTGAAAATGAAAAGTTTTTTTAATTGTTCCACCCAAAGTGAGTGATAAAATTTCTGCACCATAACAAATTCCTAGTAATTTATTATTATTTTTAATGCAATGTCGTATAATTTTAGAATTAATTTCATTAATCTTTTTTTCATTTTTTCTCCTTCCAGAAAGTATGAAAGAATCATAATTTGAAAGTAAATCCAAGTTTAGAAATTGTGGGGATTGTTTTTCAAATGAAATACTTTTGTCATTTAAAAAATCAGTTAACTGTTTTGTATAGATAGAGCCGTTATCAACAACAAGAAGCAATTAGTTGCCTACCTCAATTGAGATATAATGTATCTCAGGAAGGCCATCTTTTATAAATATAGTTCCAATATTGAGATTGGTATCTTCTTGCCACATGAATACTCTGTCATTATGTGGTTTTACAAAGTCATCAATGAATTCAGATAAGAATTCTTCAACATCTGCACGATCACTTTCAGTAAAGAAAAAGAATTCTCCTTCATTAAATGATAGTGGAATCTGAATAGATGTAGGTTCAGAAATAGAAATATCATTTATTTCAAACATTGATTTTATGATATCAATTCTATCACTTCTAACTAATTCAACATAATCATCATCAGCAGTAGTTGTAGTTGATGCCACACCAGAAACTTTCTTCAAATATGCTTCAAATGCTTCTTCTTGGGTTTGACCTAATCCAACGAAATATTCTCCATTAAATGCAGCGCCTACTGCTGCAATAGTTCCTAGTTGAGCAACTACCCCACCAGCACCTGCAGTGTATACAGGAATAAAGTAAACATCATGATCACCTACACGATACAAAATATTATCACCAATTCTTGGATTTCTCAATAATGTCTTTAGTTGAGCAAATTCTGAATCTCTATCAAGGGCTTCTCTAACAGCTGTAGGACCTATTAGTTTAGTATCAGAATTTAATGGAACTTCATAAAATTGCATGTCACCTAGTCTATCAAGATCATTTTCTACTACCATGTATCCTGCAAGATTTCTACCTTGAGAACCTCTTAATTCCAATGAAAGTAATCCCAAAAATTCTGTTTGCTCAAATCCAGGAGGTTTTGCTTCTACATAGTACGTATCAAGACCATCTGGAATTTCATAGAATTCATTTGCTTGAATAAATGTCTCAACATTAGTTACATGGTAGATATTATACATCTCTGTTTTCCAATTGAATAATTCAACAGGATATCGAATTTGTTCTTCTAACCATGTTGGTATTGGTTGGAATTGTTCTTTATATTGACTAGCAAACATGTCAGTAAAGAAATCATCTCCAATTTTTAATAATTGAATATCACCATTGTAAGTATCAACAAGAGCATATCCTACTAAACGCAAGTATGGATTTCCGACAGACCATGGAACATCACCCGTATCAAATCCAACGATTAATGGAATTAACCAATATGAATTTTCTCCATCAGTTACAGGAAGCGAATCTAATTCTTTTCCAAATAAATCATAGAGGAAATAAGGATACAAAATTTCCATTCTGTCATGAACGTCTTTGTATCTCATAATGTGTACTGATTCACCTGGAAATGAAAGCAAAAAGTTTGGCTCAAATATCCAACTCAAAGGCGGTGAAACATCTAATCCACCTAAACCAGAATAAGATACTCCTCCAAGTTCGGCACTGTTTTGATCATCTCTTGAATTAGGATAAGCAGACCAAGTTTGCTCAAATAATCCTCCTTCACCGTAGTAGATTTCTCTTTGTTTGAAGAATTTTCCACTGTCAATAATTTGTCCATCAGTTGCCTCTAAGGTAAGAAATCCATTTGGAACGTGAGTATAAACAAGATGTTCGTTGTACCATTTATTTTCAAGGCTAACAGAGGTAGGTAAAATTGGCTTCATTGAAGCAGTCCAGTATAATGTATTGTTAAAGCGAAGGATATCATTATCTTCAAAGTCGACATACGGAATTAGGCCTATCTCAGGCTTTAATTTAGCGAATGCTGCTTCCCAATCCCAAACTCGAATAACATCAAGAACATCACTGTTTTGTTTTACATAATTTTTAATATTGTTTGCAGAAACAGACGTTAATTGAACATCATGTATATTTTCTTGTACATCATTTAATTCCCCAAGATAACGATTAACTCCAATTTGCTGGGCTGTATATGGTCCTAAAAATTCAATCTTCTTTGAATCAGCAATGCTGTTATTCACTGAAACAACGCCAAATACTATAATTGCAATTACAATAATTGTTAAAAATCTGATGTATACATCTCGCTTAAACATATGAGTTAGTACACGTGCTCTAATTCTATCAACTACTGAAAAAGCAATTAATGCAAAACCTATGACAAGAGTCCCTCCAATTATATATCTTGTATTGTAATCGATTTGATTTGTAAAAAACAGATTAATTCCTACCCAAATTATACCAATGCCAATTATTCCTTCAATAGTTGAAACATAATTTAGATATCTTGGTTTGCCTTTATTGGAATCTTGTAGATAAGATGTAATTACATTAATTATTCTATGAATTCCAACATACAAAACTAAACGAAGTGTTATTGCTGCAAGTAATGGAGGAATCAATATTACCAAAGCAGGAATCATTGGAACAACATTTTCTGCTGCATAGTTTGGATTATTATCAGGAGTTACAAAAGGTAAAGTAAACAATGATGGAATATTCTCTAGTCCCAAAGTATTTCCATCAATAAAAGATATTGCTGCAAATCCAAACATAATATTTGCAAAGAATGCTCCAAAAAGTAAGATCTTTGTAATTTGCCAGATTACAAATTGTACTGATGATAACTTGTAATCTCTAAAACTTTTTAGTGCAGTTGAAATTTGTTGTTGCCCGCCACTTCCTAAAAATCCAATTCCAGTACTAATTGCATACCAGAAAATTGAAGAACGTCCTACAATGTTAACTCGAATAAGAGCAATTGCAGATAGAATTATTGCAGAAACAAGTGTGTAATAGAGAGGTTTGCTAAATTGATCGCCAAATTCTGTGAAATTCATCGATAAAACTACTGCCTGATTTCCCACCATAGTGAAAATTATAATTCCAATAATTGCAATAATGCCTAATCTGATGTATTTTCCAGCATCAGGAGGAGGAGTTTGCTTATCAGTAGAGGCGCTATACAAAACTAAGTTTTCTTAAAATTTGGTAAATTAATGTCTTACCAGTAAAATCAAGCTATTCTAGATAGTTTTTTACAAATCATATAGACTGCTGCAAATGTTGGAACTGTTACTTTTTCATTAATGTATGGACCAAACTTTTTATTTTTTAATTTGAATTCAATAGGAGAATTTGCAATAACTTCTACTGTATCATCACTAAGAAAAGATGCTTCAACATATGGATCAAAGTTTGTTAGATTATCACAGTGAATTTTTGTAAGGCCACTTTTGCTATTAATTGAACCAGGCAATCTAAAAATTCTATGAATGTCCATAGTTACATTTGGATCAATTTTTACACCAATATTTTTTGATACATCATCTAGAGTTTTTTGAAAAGATGAATAACCATTTGCAAGTAATTCTGTAATTATTTTTGAGCGTTTTGATTTTGAACCAAAAACATGTTTAGAGAATCTACCTCTCCATCCATTTTCATTAAAATCTGGAAAAAATGCACGATTTTGTTTGAGTTTCTTCATTCCAAATGTTTCAGGAATAGATCCACGTAGAGAAATATAATCAGTTAATTCTGATCTCTCTCTGGAGCCGATTTCTTGAAATTGAGAATTATACACATAAACATGAAATCCTTCATTACCAGAAAAATAGACTTGAATATTTTCTTTAGTTATTGCAAGATCATTAATTAAAACTTCTGATAACTTTTCAACCTCAATTTTAGATGCATCAATGCAATTTTTACATGGTAAAGATTTTTTTTCTAGTTTTGTAGAATTACATTTTGAACATTGTGTAAGATTTTTTGAGATATCATTACAATCATTACAAATTGATATTGTGTGATTTTCTCTACAGGATAGATTTAGATCTTTTGCATCAATATCAAAAATTAGATCTGCTTCTTTCCAATCTTTCTCATTCATTGGTGAATTGGGAAATGTATAGTATGCATTAGAACAATAAACATCAGATGGGATATTTTGCATTAGTAGTAGATGTAATTCCTTATCATCTTTGAGTGAAATATGACGAGTCATTCCTGAATTAAATTTCTGGTAACCAAATTCTCTTTCAGATGTTCTTTCTGGAACTTTGATTAGATCAAAATGGTTAAAATAATATTTTTTGAATGAATCCTCTAAGAATAGTGTATCTGCTTCTTGCATTATTTTTTCTTCCTTCCAAACTGTAAGGGATTAATGATGTTATCACATTCAGAGGTAGCAAAACATAGACTTTGAGTTTTTAGTTTCTCACAAGAAGGACAAGAATACTGAGTTCCACTACCAGATGTACCAGCCAAGTGATTCAGTTGGTATAATGTAACACGTGGATTGTAATCAGGTGCATTTTTGAACAATGGTGCAATTTGTTGTATTGTTTGTCCTTTAGATAAAAGAAAAGTTGCAAGCATAAATCTTCCAGAATGAGGAAGATTTTCACCTTTTTCTAATATGTCAATTGCATGTTTTATGCAAGGTGGATATTCTCCAGTAGTTACAGTATATGTTACAAACTTTTTTGATAATAAAACTAGTTTGTTGACAGAATCTTCAAATCCAGGAATCATTGTAGGTGTTTTTGCATTAATAATTTTTGAATTGATGTATGTTCCCAATTCTTTTCTTATCAATCTGACTGTTTCATGCGGTGAAAGAAAAACTTGGCCATTTTCTACATGTCGATTGATTAATTTCCATTCTCTTTCATGAAAATTAATAGAATGTTTTAGATAATCAGAAACAGGAATTATAAAATAATCATCAGATTTTTCTACTTGAACTGAAAAAAGATCATCAATTATTTTAATTGCAAGTTGATTTTTTGATTCATCTGAAATATTTGCAAGATCTTTTTCTAAATATTTTTCTGCACGTCTTGCCTCAGCTAAAGAAAATCTCTTGATTAGAGTATGCATTCCACTTAGTTTCAATAGAACTATAGCCAATAGAAATGAAAAAACTTCCCTTGGAAGAGCAGCCTCTTTGGAAACATGATCTCCATCCAGATCAGATTTATAGATTTTTCCATCTGCTGCTGTTAGAATCCGTTCATATGCCTTGCTGATTAACTGCTTCAAATCAGGATCTGTTCCAAACTGCTCAAGTGAAAACCCTTGATCTTTTAGATATTGACCTGCATCTGCTAGGAATGGATATTTTGCAATTTCATCTTGTCCTAGTGCAAGCATGAAAGTAATTTACTGGGTTTACTTAAAAATCTGATTTTTTGAATTTTGACGCTGGTTTAAATTATGTTTTGAGAAAAACGTATCATATGCAGATTGGATGTCATGTCTCAATATCAGGATCAATTGACAAATCAGTAGATAATGCAGTTGAGAGAAAATGTTCTGCATTTCAAATTTTTACAAGAAATCCAAGAGGTTGGCACGCAAAAGAACTAATCAAAGAAGACATTGATAATTTCAAATCAAAACTAAAGACAAGTAAGATTGATAGATTTGCAACATGTGCGCATATGCCATATTTACCAAATCTTGCATCACCCAAAGATGAGGGATTTGAGAAATCTGTTAAAACTTTGATTGACGAAACTGAAAGATGCTCACAATTAGGAATTCCGTATCTAGTAACACATCTCGGAAGTCATTTAGGTACCGGGGATGAAGCTGGAATTAAACGACTAGTAGAAGGATTCACAAAAGCTGGAAAGACAAAAAATGATGTGATGATTCTTTTAGAAAATACTGCAGGACAAAAAAATTCTGTTGGTTCTAACTTTGAACAGTTGGGAGAAATTTTTAAACAACTAAAACCTACAAAAAAATTTGGTGTTTGTTTAGATACTTGTCATGCATTTGTTTCAGGTTATGATTTAAAAACTGAAAAAGATGTAAAAAAAACTTTTTCTGAATTTGATAAACATGTTGGAATAAATAATTTAAAAATTCTTCATCTTAATGATGCTAAAGGAGAAATTGGTTGTAATTTGGATAGACATTATCATTTGGGATTAGGTGGAATTGGAGAAAAAGGTATTTCAGCTGTTGTAAAATTTGCTAATAAGAAAAAAATTCCTATAATTTTAGAGACCCCAATTGATGATGACAGAGATGACTTTGAAAATGTACGAATTGCAAAGGGATTTGCGTAGAAATTTATTTCATGGATGAGTGAATGATATAATGGATTATGAAGCAGTGATGAAACTAGCACTTGAGCGTGGATTCTACTTTCCTAGCTGTGAAATTTATGCAGATGCCCAGGCTGGATTTTGGGAGTATGGACCATCTGGCGTTAGTCTAAAAAATAAATTTCTTGAACTGTGGAGAAGAGAACTAATCAGAAGAGACGGAATGCTTGAAATTGATGGGTCTCAAATAATGTCAAAATCAGTTTTTGAAGCATCTGGGCATTTAGGAAATTTTGCAGATCCCATAATCAAATGTACAAAATGTAATGCTACATTTAGAGCAGATAGAACTATTGCAGAACTTGTACAGATTGAAATTCCTGAAAGTGCAGATTTGGAAGAATTTGATAATGCAATTACACAAAATAATATAAAGTGTCCTAAATGTAAGGGGAATTTTAACAAGACAAAAAATTTCAACATGATGTTCAAAGTCGGTATTGGTCCTGAAGAAGAAGAAGCATATCTACGACCTGAGACATGTCAATCAATCTTTGTAGATTTTCCTAGACTATACAAAACAATGCGAGGTAAACTTCCTTTGGGAATTGCACAAGTAGGTAAAAGTTTTAGAAATGAGATTGCTCCAAGGCAAAGTCTACTTCGATTAAGAGAGTTTTACCAGGCAGAAATTGAAGTGTTTTGCAATCCAAACAAACTATCAGAGGTGGAAAAGTTCTCAGAAATTCAAGATGTTGTTCTTAGAATTCAGACAGATGGAGATCCTGTACCCATGACATGTAAAGAAGCAGTAGAATCAGGTGTTGTTCCTAACAAGCTTGTAGCATATTATTTGGGAATTTTGACTGAATTTTATGAAAAGACAGGAATCGACGTTACAAAAAGCAGATTTAGAAAACTAGGTGATAAAGAAAAAGCATTCTATGCTAAAGTTGCATTTGATTTTGAGGTAGAAACTACAATTGGATGGCTAGAACTTGTTGCATGTAATTACAGATCTGATTATGATTTGACCAGTCATGCAAAAAAGAGTAAGCAAAAATTTGAGATAATGGATGGTGATGACAAAGTATTACCACATGTATTTGAGATATCAATGGGAATTGATAGGAGTTTGTATACAATATTAGAGCATAGTTTGAAGGATGATAAAGAACATGAAAGGACAGTATTATCATTAAAGCCATACCTTGCTCCAATACATGTAGGAATTTTATCTCTAGTCAAAAAAGATGGTCTCAAAGAGAAAACTGATGAGATTTACCTTCAAGTTAAAAGAAAATTTGATGCATTTTTAGATCATTCCGGTGCTATTGGAAGACGATACAGAAGACTAGATGAGATTGGTTCTCCATTTGCCATAACTGTTGATCATCAAACTCTAGAAGATAACACAGTAACAATTAGAAAAAGAGATTCCATGGAACAAAGTAGAATTAACATTTCAGAATTAGATTCTATTTTATTAGATTCAACTGCTTATCCTTGATAATATTTTTAAAATATAGATAATCATTGTGATTTAACAGTAATTGTTTCAGAATAATATCTGTATGTTATCTTTACAATTGGATCTTCTGATGCATATGCTTGTTGTACAAATTCATCATCACTTTCAAGTGATACATTCCATTGACCAATAATTGGATCAATTGAAGTAATTGTGAATCTCTCAAGTGTGTTATCTGCTCCACTATACTTGACTCTGAATGTCTGTTCTCCATATGGAACACTTTCTAATCCACCACGTTTGTCAAGAGTGTTGTCTTTAACTAGACATTCATCTCCACCACCGATGATACATTGTCCTTGAGGATCAATTACTTTGAATCTCAATTCAGAATTAGCATTAAATGCATTGCATTTGCAGATCCTAGTGTGTATCAACTGTATCAACTACGCCACAAATAGTTACTGTTGAAGTTGTCTTTGCTGGTGGTGGTACAGCAACAGGTTTTGACATCAATCATGCCTCATGTATCACAACTATTACCGAAGCTGAATTGTTTAATACCGGTGGTGCCACTGTAACAGCAAACAACATGTTTGCAAATCAAGGTTTTACCGTAGTAATTGGAGCAAATGACAAGTTAACTGTCACTTGGGCAATAAGATTCACATAACCAAAACAAGCTAAAAAACATGAGTGAGGACCATTTTTTCTTATTTTTAAAAAATTAAAGTTTAATTCATTATCAAAAGTACTGAATATTGAATAATCAAATGTATAATAAAAATTAAGATTTAATATCTATTAAAATTTGAATTTAATAAGAAATGTTGAAACAGAGAAATGAAAATAATCAAATATCAATAATAATTCCCACATATAATGAGTCTGAAAATATTATTAAAATTTTACGTTCTATTGGAGAAATAATCCCAAAAAATATTATAACACAAGCAATTGTAGTAGATGATAATTCACCTGATGGAACAGGGAAATTAGTTGAAGATTATTTAAAAAATTTAAAAAAAATGGCAAATTATACAATAGAAATAATTCACAGAAAAGCAAAAGATGGGTTGGGTTCTGCAATACTTAGAGGTATACAACAAGCAAAAGGTGATACCATTGTTGTAATGGATAGTGACTTTTCTCACCCACCACAAATTATTCCAAAATTAATAGAATCAATAAAAAAATATCAATGTGACATTGCAATTGCGTCACGATACATCAAAGGTGGAAAAATTCAAGGTTGGTCTATTAAAAGAAAATTAATAAGCAAGTTTGCAACTTTAATTGCAAAAAAAGGATTAGGAATTAATACTAAGGATCCGATGTCAGGATTTTTTGCATTCAAAAGAAACATCATCAAAGGGTTAAACATTGATGCAATAGGTTACAAAATTCTTTTAGAGATTCTAGTCAAAACAAAAGGCGTAAGCATTAAAGAGATTCCATATACTTTTCAAGACAGGAAGTTAGGTGCTAGTAAATTAGATATGAAAACTATTACAGATTATTACAAGTCAGTTTGGAAGTTATACCGTTATGGTAAACCACTAGAAAAACAAGAAAAACGTTCATCAGTTAAATTTCTATCAAAAGCATCTAGATTTTACACCGTGGGGGCTTCAGGATTTGCAGTAAATTATATGATCTCTTTATTGTTTATAGGAGGTATTTCTAACATGTGGTATTTGCATGCAAATATCATTGGAATTATTGCATCAATTACAACTAATTTTATTTTCAACAAAGCATGGACGTTTGAAGATAGAGATTTCAGAATTAAAAAGACCATGTCACAATATGGAAAGTTTGCAATGTTTAGCTCCATTGGAGCCTTGGTACAATTAGGAATGGTGTATTTCTTAGTAGATAGTGCTGAATTAGTATATCCATTGGCTTTAATTCTTGCAGTAATGACTGCAGCATTTGGTAACTTTGTTTTCAACAAAAAATGGACGTTTAAAGAAAAAATAATAAATTAATTTTAAAGAAATTAAAATAAAAAAATCGACTTACGTCTTTTTCCAATTACTCAAAGGTAGAAGTAGAGGATTGTGACGAAAGTCCAATTGAAGTTGGTACAGATGGGAATCTATCTCCTATCTGTTGCTCTGCTACTGCAGATGCTTCTCGAAGAATCTTTTCTGTTTCTTCATTTGAAACATCAGACTCCATACTAAATGAGTCTCCTGCAAGAGAGTCCATCATAAGTCCATTAAGTGTCTGGGTCATACTATTCAATTCTGAATCAGCTTCTGGCATGAATTTTCCGAGCGATGACTTCAATCCCTTCATTGTAGCCATTGCTGGTCCAATTGCCACCATAGCATCACCAAGATCATGAATAGTTGTCAGTCTTAGTTGAACTTGTTCTAATGACATTCTTGCGTTGCCGAGCATCTTTGTAACTTTACGAATTTCAGCTAATTCGTTAGACAAAACTCTACTTGTGCTAGTATCATGTTGCTGCATTGCAGTCACGACTCTATGAAAGAGTTGCGCATCTCTTTCGCGCAGTTTACCTAACATAGAATCCATTTTTGAAATTTGGACTTGTAGTTGGTTTACTGCAGTTGAAATTCGTGGTTTTAATGCACCTTGAGGTTTTACTGCATCACGTATTTTGCCAGTTACACTTTGGGTCTCTTGTCGAGCCCATGTACTGTCGAAGTTTGGCATGAAATGGAATTTAGAAATTTGGTCTTAATCAACAAGTGTAAATTTAGATCAGTTTTAGATTAAATTTAGCTAACAAACATTACTCTCAATTTCAAATACAAACTATGGCTAGAATTGTGGTTTTTGATTCAGGTCTAGGCTCATTATCAATAATAAAAGCAATTCAAAAAATTATAAAATCAGAAATTATCTATTTTGCAGATCAGCAAAATTTTCCTTATGGAGAAAAATCTCAGGCTCAATTATCTAAAATAATTCAGAATTCTATCAAACTATTACAGGAAAAATTTTTCCCAGACATTATAGTTGTAGCATCAAATACACCTAGTCTCATGTTAGATGTGACAACAAAAAAAATAGTTGATGTAAAACCTCCTCTAAAAAATGCCAGAAAACAATCAAAAACAAAACAAATTGGAATATTAGCGACAAAGAGTGCAATTAACAGTAAAGGTTTAACTCTATATATTAAAAAAAATAATTTCCCAAAAAGTTTTAAAATTTTTAAAATAAACGCATCAGATCTTGTTAAAATAGTTGAATCAGGAAAATTTATTTCAAATAAAAAATATTGTCAAAAAATAATTAAAAATACACTAGATGAAATATTATCTCAAAACAATATAGATACAATTACGCTTTCAAGTACACATTTACTATTTTTGAAACCATTGTTAAAAAAACAATATCCAAAAATTAATTTCATAGATCCTGCAAATATAGTTGCAGAAAAGATTTTTAAAAAAATAAAAAATAAACAATCAGAAAAAAATTCATTAAAAATTTTTGCAACAGGGGATACTAGAACATTTCAAACAAAATTAAATAAAATAGGAATTAAAAATAAAGTTAATCTGTTGTCTTTTTAGCTTTTCTATAACCATGACTAAATTTTTTGTCATATAGTTTAGAATATTCATACGTTTCAGGATCTATCACGTCACTAATAATTACAATTGCAGTTCTAGTAATTTTTTCATCTCTGACTTTTTTAGCAATATCTCCTAGTGTTCCTTTGATAATTTTTTGATCTGGCCAACTTGCTCTATACACTACTGCAACGGGTGTAGATTTTTTGTATCCGCCAGCAATTGCTTCAGTAACTAATTTAGAAATTAATTGAATGCTAAGATAAAAAATTAATGTTGCTTTGTGTTTTGCAAGCTCTGAAATTTTTTCACGTTTTGGGACCTTTGTTCTAGATTCAGCCCTTGTAACGATAATTGTTTGTGTAACTCCAGGAAGTGTTAATTGGATTCCAAGTGCTGCAGCTGAGGCTAAAAATGCAGTAACGCCAGGAACTACAACAGATTTTATTCCTTTTTTCTCTAAATTATCAATCTGTTCTTTGATGGCACCATAAATTGAAGGATCTCCATCATGTAACCTTACAACAAATTTGTCTTTTTTTGCATTTTTGTATAGCAAATCAAAAATTTCTTCTCTAACCAGTCCAGCTGCATCATGTAACTTTCCTTTTTTACATAGCTTCAATATTGGTTCAGGGATTAAAGAACCTGAATATACCACAACATCTGCTTTTTGAATTAATTTTTTAGCTTTAACAGTAATTAGTTCAGGATCACCTGGACCACATCCTACAAAAAATACATCAGACACGTTTTACCACCAAGATTGAAAAATATTTTGTAGTCAATGATTCATCATTTACTTCACCTAATGTCATTGTTTTAATTATTTCATGGTCTGTTCCAAGATCTTGTCCAATTGCAAAAATTGAATTATCAGGAAATCCAGATTCTTTTAAAACTTTAATTACTTTGTCAAAGTATCGTCCATCTTTAAGAAATATCATGGATTCAGAATGTTTTGCAATCTCTTTAACACTTGATAAATCATAACAAGATGGAATGATGGCAACTTTTTCTGCACCTTCAGCTACACTTACACCAACTTTGGCTGCAAATGCAAACATGGAAACGATTCCAGGAATTACACTAATGTCCATGTCAGGATAATTTTCTTTAAGATCTTTGTACATGTATATCCAAGTACTATACAAGAAAGGATCACCTACAGTAAGATATACAACATTCTTTCCAGTCAATACCGTTTCAGCCATTATTTTGGCATTTTTTTTCCATGTAGCTACAAGAATATCTTTGTCCTTTGTCATTGGAAAGATTAGCTTTACAATTTTTTGATTTTTAGATTTATCAATTATTGGTGAAACAACAGCAAATGCAATACTTGGCCTGTCTTCATTTGAAGCAGGACACATTATGATATCAGCATTTTGAATTGCCTTGACAGCCTTTACAGTAAGTAATTCAACATCTCCAGGACCTACTCCTATTCCAATTAAACCAGGCATGAAAAATATGGTTTTCTTCCTAATTAAAAATCTAGATTAGATCCTAGTAGCAGATATGATAGTTACGGGATTTCTTGCAAGCATCATGGTTCCTGTACTAGTTTTTCTGCTCTTAGATATGGTAACTTGAGTAATATCAACTGATTCAAACTGTAATTTCTCCAATACCTGTAATACAGAATACAATGTCTCAATTAGGATTGTTCCTATTACAATTCTACCTCCAGATTTTAATTTATTTTCAGAAAGCTCAACTATTTCTCTAGTATCTCCACCCGTTCCACCAATGAAAATTGTATCAGCTTCTTCAAGTTCTAAAATTTTTTCTTTGGCATTACCATGAATTACAGAAATATTTGATAGGCCAAATTTTTTGATATTCTTTTTTGTTAATTCTATAGCATTTTCATCATAATCAACTGCCAATACTTTACCTGTTGATTCTATTTGTAATGCAGCTTCAATAGAGATAGAACCACTTCCACATCCAATGTCATAAACAATCTGTCCTGGTTTCAATCTGGCTTTACTAATTTGAATGACTCTTACTTCTTCTTTCGTTATAGGAACTTTTTCTGCTCTCTCAAACTCTTCATCAGGAATGCCCGGTGTTTTAAAATTCCACATTTACTATTACCATTTTTAATTTCTAAACTAGATGTTAATTCCACTAGATGTATTTCCTAAATGAGTCAATGTATAACTTACAATCCATGAAAACAAGTATAGAAAAACATAGCTACCAATAGCTTGTGTGACAACTTTTTTTCTATCAGATGATGGTAATTGCATTTTCATTCCTTTGGCAACTATTACAGTTCCAAAAAATATTACAATCATAAATCCAATTGATGCCCATCTTCTATCTTCACCCTCAATGCCTTCAAAGAGGAAAGTTGCTGCAGTTCCTGCAATTATAGCCAAAGCAATACGCATCCAAAATAATTTATTTAATTTCTTATCTTTTTCACTTTTCTCAGCAACACTTACTGGTGGTTCACCTGAAGGATTATTTGAAATAGGTTCAGAATTTTCTATTTCTGGAGTAGGTGTTGAAATTTTTTCTACAGAGTCCTTTTTAGAATTATTAGGATCTACAGTAGGTTCAGATATTTTCTTTTTGAATTTTGCCAAGGTAAATTTCTAGCGTGACTCAAGCAGACCATGTTTAATATCTTTGGTCAAAGTTTGAGGATATCAAAGCAAGAGTATAATTTTAGACAAGAAACAGGTTGGTTATGGCTCTAGCAGGGATAGAATTACGATATTTAGTTGATACAATTACAGAACAAGTTCAAGGATACTATATCAGTAATATTTACGGAATTACAAAAGATAGCATTCTCTTCAAACTTCACCATACAGAAAAAAGTGATCTCTTCATGATGATTTCAACATCAGGTGTTTGGTTAACTACAGTAAAAATAGCTCAAATGGAAACAAATAGATTACTTAAAAGATTACGAAGTGATCTACTTAGATTAAAGTTAAAAAAAATAGAACAAATTGGTGCAGAAAGAATTGCATATTTTACTTTTGAAGGATTTGGAAAAGAATTTGTTTTGGTAGGTGAATTCTTTGGAGATGGTAACATTTTACTTTGTAATAATGAGATGAAAATTCTTGCATTACAGCATTCAATAGATGTTAGACATAGAAAACTAAGTGTAGGTTTAGAATATGCTCAACCACCAAGCAGTGGGCTAGATATTTTTAATTTGAAAGAGTCAGATTTTGATGAACTTAAAACAACAGATTTAGTTGCTGCAAAATGGTTTGGAAGAACATTAGGTTTACCAAAAAAGTATGTTGAAGGGATTTTTGAAATTGCAAAAATTGATGGAAAACGAATTGGAAATTTATTATCTGAAGAAGAAATAAATAAAATTTTTGAAACTGTAAAAAAAATTGTTTCAGATGTTATATCAGGAAATCATGAAGCTGTAATAGTTAGAAATGAAAAAACAGAGGTTCTTCCTCTAAAATTAGGAAAACTGGAAGGAGAAGTAACAGATGCAAATAGTTTCATCGAAGGATTAGATACTATATTTACTGAAAATATTATTAAAAAAGGAAAATCAGTACAATCAAGTGGTTCAGACAAAAAAATCAAAGATTTACAAACGCAAATTTCTGAGCAAGAAAAAGCTATTGAAACTGTAAAAGAAAGATCAAAAAATATAACAAATGTTGCAAATTCCCTTTTTGAAATGGTATCAAAAGGAATAGGGTCAATTGATGATAAGTTAGCACAAGAAATTTTAGCAAATAATAATGCAAAATTAATCAGTGAAAAAGGAATATCATTAATTGTAATCCAAGATGAAAAAATAAATATAAATACAAAATCTCCTCTTCAATCAATTGCTTCAGTATTATTCAATGAAGCAAAAAAACAATCAGGTGCAATTGCTTCTATTCAATCAATTAAAGAGAAAACAGAGAAAAAGCTAGAAAAGTTTGAAAGTAAAACAGAGGCAGAAAAAGATCTAATTGTAGTTACAGAAATCAGAAAGAAAAATTGGTATGAAAGATACAGGTGGTTTTTTACATCTGATGGATATCTTACAATAGGTGGAAGAGACGCTGCATCAAATTCTGCTATAGTTAGAAAACATTTGGAAAAAAACGACAAAATATTTCATGGAGATATTTTCGGTTCGCCATTTTTTATCATTAAAGATGCTGAAAATGCGCCTGATAGAAGTATGAATGAAATTGCACATGCGACTGTTTGTTTTAGTCGAGCCTGGAGAGAAGGATTGTATGGTGTAAGTGCTTTTTGGGTTAATCCTGAACAAGTAAAAAAATCAGCACCAAGCGGAGAATTTCTTCCAAAGGGTTCGTTTACTATAGAAGGACAAAGAAACTTTATCAAATCAGAAACGCTTCGACTAGCTGTTGGAATTATGCCAATTGATGATGATTATGTGTTAACGTGTGGTCCTCCAGAGCCAATTAAAAAAAAATCTCTATGTTATGCAATAATTGAACCAAATGGATCAGGTATGGCAGAAACTGCTAAAAAAATACAAATAGAATTTTCCAAAATGTTTGAAGATGTTACAAGAAAAATACACATAGACGAATTTGTTCGTGCAATACCGGCTGGTACATCTCAGATAGTAGAAGTAGGTATGGGAGGTTCTCACCAAAAAAACATTATTGATAATGAATTTGATTAAATTCAGTATCAAAAGAAATCTTCATTCCATTTTTAATTGAAGAGAATTCTTCATCACTAATTGTAATTAATGGAATGTTTGCCAGTGCACATCCAGTAGCTACTGTAAGATCAACTTTTTTACAAATCATTGCAAGAGGTGCTGTTTGATTTGATTTTATTGAATAAATGGTATATGCACCAACACTACTTCCTACACCCGATGGGAAAACAAGAACAGTGTCTTTGAGTGATTTTTGATACAAATCATGATTTTTATCACTAATAATTCCAGTTTTTTTATCAACCATACCTAAAAAATTAATTGGCTTCTCAGATTTTAAAACAATTCCTTCCACTTTTCCTGAAACTAAAATTTTTTTCATCTTGTCTCATCTTCAACTATTTGTAATAATGGTTTTAGATTTACATCAACACCATTAGAATTTTTAAGATAAAATGCACCTTTGATACTATTGGTGGTAACTGCATCAACACTGTCTTTACTGATTAATGGAGACAAACATATACAACAATCAGAAAGAATTTCACAACCTGCACGTTCAAGTTCAGCAGTATATCCAATTTTTGTTGATTGTTCCTTTACGGTACGAGGCATAAACACCATACATCTTTTCTGAAAAGAACGACCCTTTAGTTTGCCAGCAAGATCAGAAATTTCATCTAATCCCAATTGAGGACTCCCAAGTGTGATAATATCACCTTTTTCTGCAGTGTTGAGTTCATCATGAACATTTTGCATTTCTTTTTCATCAAAATCAATTTTTTCACAATCAGAATTACCTTCTCCGAAAATAAACTTGGCACAAGTTCCTGATGTTCCCATTCCTCCACACATTGCTTTGGTTTGTCTTTTATCCATCTCTTCTAGTCCAGAAATGTTTACAGATGTATCTCCAACTTTTCCTGCAAAAAATCCTAACATTCCATATGTCAATTCATTTGGATTTTTTACTTTCATTCGAATTGTAATGTTTGGATCGTCTTCTTTTCTTAATGAAGAGTAAGGGCTTTTTCCAAGAATTGCACTTGCAAGTGCACTAAATGCACTTTCTTTGTTTGTTTTTAAATTATCATACGAGTTTGCATGAATTGCAGCATTACTTTCCGCAAATGCAACTTGTGTTCCATTTTTAGGAATATCAAATATTTCATAAGGAATGCATGAAAATGAAGGAATAACTCCCATTGTTTCATATGAATTTTTTATTGATAGTTGTTTTGAGATAAAATTTTCATCTAATCCATAGTTTGATACATTGTCAATATCAAATCCCATTGGATTCAGAGTTGTTTTTACTTTGACTCTTGCATATTTGCTAATTCCTGATAGAAATTCTTCACCTGCATCGCCAATTGTGTTATAATTTACACCTGAAAGATGGGCCCATTCTATTGGAACTAGTTTCTCAGCATCAGTTGCCTCACCTGTTGCAACAAGAATCCTATATGCCATTTGCATAATTTCTCCGTGTTCACCTTTTAGTGCAGATTCTTCTTCTTTAGTTAATTCCAACAGAATTGTTTTGTTATTACAGTTATAATACTTGTACGTAGTTTTTCAATTGGAAATGAAAAGAATACTTTCTGGAATGACAAAGACAATGAATGCAGTAAAGCCTCCAAGAATTACTGCACTAAGAGATCTTCATGATGCAGAAACTGGTCCATTTAGTATTTTAATTGGTACAATATTATCTGCAAGAACTAAAGATGAAGCTACAACAAAAGCAGTTAAGGAACTATTCTCAAAGTATAAGAATCCTAAAGAATTAGCTGCTGCAAAAATTAAAGATGTGGAAAAAATAATAAAGTCAATTGGATTTTTTCATGTAAAATCTAAAAGAATTATTGAAGTTGCACAGATAATTCACACAAAATACAAAGATAAAGTTCCAGAGGACTTGGATACTTTGATACAATTACCAGGTGTAGGAAGAAAAACTGCAAATTGTGTTCTAGTATATGCGTTTGAAAAACCGGCAATTCCAGTTGACGTTCATGTTCATCGAATTTCAAACAGACTAGGACTAGTTGATACAAAAAATCCAGAAGAGACAGAACAAGAATTAATGAAAAAAATACCAAAAAAATACTGGATTGATATTAACGATACTTTTGTAATGTATGGGCAAAATATTTGCAAGCCAATTTCACCAATGTGCGATGTATGTAAAATTAAAAATAATTGTAAATTTTATAAATCTAAGAACGCTTCTTAGTTAGAAATAGTACTCCAACTAAAACCCCCACAGCTGCTGCCATATAAAATGGAAACAATGCAAATTTGTTCTTTGCAGGATCACCTGATAGAAATTCAATTATCATACTACCAGAACTTACTCCAGGAGGATCAGTTGAACCCTCTTTTCCATAAACAGAATACGAATCAATTCCAAATTGACCTATATCCAGATTGGTAACTACTATTCTTGCTCCATTGTTCACAGTTAATCCTGCTCTATCGGTGTATGATATGATAGATTTTGCTTGAGGATACCAACCTCTTTCTAAATCACTATGAACTACAATGTATCCTTCTTTTGGAGTTTGGACTGCAACCCAAAACTTGTAATCAGGTTCTGATCCCATGCCTACTTCAATAAATTCATCATGTGTCTCTTGATCATATAGTCTTAAAACTGCATTTCCATTGGGATTTGCATATAGTAGATTGTTATCAATTGTTACTTGCCAGCTAATACTATGAATATCGTCTAGAATTATAATTGGTGCTTCACGTAATACAGTATTGAATTCATCTGAAGGAATTTCTAAAGTATCAATGATTAGTGATGGATTATTTGGTTCCTGAGCAAATGCAGGAGTTATAAAAATTCCTGCAAGTAAAATTATTGTAAAGAGATACTTCACAAGCTAGAGCAAATTTGATTGAATAAAAGTCTAATCAACAAATGGTTTTGGATGTTCCAAAATTATTTTTGCTACTTCTGGTCTTAGAATAAATTCTGATGGTGCCTGACCATTTTGAATCATTTCTCTTAGTGCAGTTCCACTAATTTGTTCTTTAACGTCATCACCATGTGGACATGCTTTTGGAGTTGTGTATGTTAGACATTTCTTACAATAGAAGAATGGTGGGAAGAATACTGGAGAAATTTCTAACTCTGGATAGTCATCAAATATTTTTTGTGCAGCCATTGGATCATAGAACTTTCCAACACCAGCATGGTCTCGTCCTATAATGATATGAGTACAACCATAGTTTTGTCTCATAATTGCATGATGTATTGCCTCTTTTGGACCAGCATATTTCATTTCAGTATGTAATGTTCCAAGTTGACATCTATTTTCTGGATAGTAAAATTTTATCATAGTTTCATAACATTTTACAATTACTTCATCTACAAAGTCACCAGACTTTTTCTTTCCAATGATTGGATTTACAAATACACCATCACGTGTTGTAATGGATGTCTTTTGTAGCATTTCATGTGCTACATGTGGTGGGTTTCTGGTCTGAA
Organism: Candidatus Nitrosopumilus sp.; assembly: GCA_029250275.1. Classification (GTDB taxonomy): domain Archaea; phylum Thermoproteota; class Nitrososphaeria; order Nitrososphaerales; family Nitrosopumilaceae; genus Nitrosopumilus. The sequence goes on from JAPFBP010000001.1 coordinate 58,855, forward strand.
ATGCACAGATGGTCTTCCATCCTGCTTTAGCAAAAGATTCTCGTGTTTGAATTGGAGTTAATCTATTTTTTCTGATTTCAGTATCATTTGGTCTTTGAATGTAATCAATTTTTCCGCCAACCAAATAATCTTTCATTGACAATGTTTGTGCCACACCTGGATGTGATGGGTCATTAGTTCCATAGACTCCTTGTACGGTTTTTTCTTTATCAAAAGAAAATGTTTCCTCAACATGTAATACTGCAACTCCAGTTCCATCTGGATTCTTTAATAGAACATTGCCAGATTCTTTCATTTTAGAAGCAGTTTCTTTATCTACATCAAGTACAATTGGAATGGTCCAAGCTAAATTATTGGCTAGTCTTCCACGTGATACAACACTTTCAAAGTCTTGTTGTCTTAAAAATCCCTCCAAGGGACTAAAAATTCCATCTGCAATGTTTTCAACATCATTTGCAAGATCTTCACTAATTGTAATTGAGAATAATCCAGTTGGATCAATTTTATTAAATCTGTTTACTAGTACTCCGCCATGTGGTTTAATTGAATTGTTTTCTGACATGATAAATTTTCTATCAGGGGTCTATATGAAGGCCACACTCTTTGTTGCCTTCTTTTTCCCACCACCACCTACCTGCTCGAATATCTTCTCCAGGTTTTATTGCTCTAGTACATGGCTCACATCCAATGCTTGGAAAGCCTTTGTCAAGTAAACTGTTGTAAGGCAAATTATTTTTTTTAATATACTCTTGAATTTGATCCCAAGTCCAATCAATAATTGGATTTATTTTTAAAATTCCACCATGTCCATGGTCTAGTTGAAAGATAGTAACATTTTCACGATTTTTGGTTTGATCACGTCTTAATCCAGTTATCCAACCATCCAATGTATTCAGCATTTTATTCATTGGGTGTACTTTACGAATTTCACAGCAGAGTTTTCTGTTATCTATACTTTCATAGAATAGATTAATTCCTTTATCACGAACCATATCTTCAACTTCTTTTGTGTCTGGAAATAGAACTTCGATTAAAATATTGTACTTTTTACTAACAATATCAATAATATCATAGGTTTCTTGTGGTAATCGTCCAGTATCAAGTGTAAAAAATCGAAATTTTGGGTTAATTTTTAACATAATATCCATAACTACTGCATCTTCAGCACCAAAACTTGACGCTTTAGCAACTTTAGGATGAAGATTCTCCGAAACCCATTCTAATGCCTCATTAGCAGTTTTAATTTTTAAGTTTAGTTCATCTACTTGTTCTTGTGTGAATTTTGTCACATTTTCACTATGATTATTAGTTTTATATTGATTACCTAAAGTTTTGTCCTAAATTATAAACAAGTAGAATTTAAAATAGAAAATATGGATGAAATATCATATGTTGTAGTTTTTCCAACTATATTTTCAAAAAATAAAATTCCATACTTAATTTCAAATATTAAAAAAATTCTTAAAATAAAAAATCAAGAATTTAAATCTGTTAAACGCGATGGAAATGTAATTCTAGTTAATGCAAATGATCCTGTCTTTGCATCATCTGCAATCAATTTACTTTTTGGAATTGAAAAAATAGCTATTGCAAGACAAAGAAAAAATGATTTTGGAAATATTGTTTCTGAAATTACCTCGATTAGTGGTAATTTACTGTTAAAGGGAGAAAAATTTCTAGTAAAAGTAGAAGGAGTTTCAAAAGGATTTGTCACTAAAGATGTGGAAATTGCTGCAACATCTAACATTATAGAAAATAAAGTAAAATTAGGTGCTCATCCAGGAACAGATGAAAATTTTGATAAATTGCTGTACACATATTTAACAAAAAGTAACGCATACATCTGTATTTTTTCAGATAAAGGTAAAGGAGGAATACCATATAAATCACAAAATCAAAAAACTATTTGTGCAGTATATGATGAAATCTCTGCAGTTTCCTGTTATGAGACAATCAAGCAAGGTTATGACACAAAAATAATAGTTTGTTATAGACAAAAATCAGAATTAATGAATCTTGCAAAAATAATTAATCAGATAATTCCAAGATTAGTACAAGATAAAATTGAACTTGAATTCTTGCAACTTAAAATCAATCCAAATGGAATTAAAAATTATTTAATTTATGTAAATTCAATACTAGAAATATTATTACAATATTCTAACAATCGTGTGTCATTAGCATTATCTCCGTTAATTTACTCTTCAGATTTTATTGATAATTCATTAAAACTAGTATTTGTAAAAAAGAAAATTCCTGTTTTACCACTTACTGGTGTTGATATGAATTTGTTTGATGAAGCAAAAGAGATAGGATTAGAAAGAAATATCAAAAAATTAGAAAAAATGGTTACAATGACTACAAATGAAATTCCTTCTTTTTCAAAAAAAGAAGTTGAATCTGCTCTAAAAACAAAGAAAATTATCACAATTCATGTTGGTCCCAATAATGTACATGATATTTTAGATTCTCTTGAAAATCATTGAGAATTTAAACGGCATATTTGATTTCATAATGTGCTCAAAATAGGAGAATTCATCTATCCATGGGGAAGCGGTCACTATTCACGAATGATGAGGTTAAATGATGTTTTAGGTGATCATGTCAAAGAAAAATTTGAAGTTCATTTTTCTAGTAAAGATCATGTTTATGAAAAATTATTAAAAAAATTCCCTGATCAAAAAGAAAAAATTCATGAAATTTTAATGCCAACACCAATTGATGGTAAATTTGGTCCAAGTATTTTAAAATCATTAATGAATTTATTATTACCAGTTTCAAAAAATCCATCACTAGTTATACAAATTACAAATTATTTGAGAGAAGAGAGAAAACTCTACAACAAAGAAAAATTTGATCTAGTGATTAATGATGGCGATATGGGTTCAAACATTCTAGCTAAAAATAGAAACATTCCTAGTTTGTTTGTAACAAATCAATTTAGACCAAAACTATACAATTCAAGATCATATCTTTATCCTTCATTGATTTTTATTGCAAAACAAATTGCCAAGGCATCAAAAATTCTAGTAGCAGATTCTCCACCTCCATATACGATGTGTGAATATAATCTAAATTTTATTAAAGGCATTGAAGAAAAAATTACATATGTTGGACATTTTACAAATAGTAAACAAATCAAAAAAGAAGATTCTTCAGATCTTGAGAAATTAGTCAAAGATAACGAATTTGGTTATTGGATGAGAACAGGAAACAAATCAACTAATGATGGAACAGGTCAAAGATATGAAAAAGTATTTCATCAAAATGAAATGAAAAAAGAAAAAAGAATAATATCACATGCAAAAAATGATTCTAACATAGATACAGTATTAGGAAAAGATGGGGGAAAATATTCTGTGTTAGAAGCTTTAGATAAAAAAATTGATTGGATACAAATTGATATTGGTTTTCTCTCAGAACAAGAAAAAGATACAATTCTAAATTTGTGCAAATATGCAGTTGTTAATGGTTCTCACACGGTAATGGGTGAGATAATGGGTGGAAAATCAAAACCAATAATTGGAATCCCAATTTATGATGAACACACAAATAACATTAGATGGGCTGAAGAAAAAAATCTAGGCGTGCTTGCCATTAAAACAAACCAAGTAACTAACGGTATAACCAAAATTAAAGAAAATTATGAAGCATTTCAGAATAGTTTGAATGAATTCTCAAAGAATTTTGTTCCTAATGGAGCAGAAAATTCAGCAAAAATTGCTGCTCAAATATTAGAAGAAAAGAAATAATAGATTATTTTGATGATTTTTCTCATCTGGCACGCGGGATTTCGATGGGCGAACGGACCGCAAGGGATGATGAAAAAATCCGCGTGTCGGATAATATCGATCAATAGAGATTGTGGGAACGCTTTTATGGAAAAAATTGAGACAAATCAACAGTGCCTAACTGTCCAGAATGTACATTCCGAGAGAAAAAGAAAATAGAAACAAAATATCTAGAAGATTTCCCAGAAGAAGACAGAAGTAGAGACGCTTTGTTCAAATTATTTGATGAAATTGACATTCCAATGAAAATGGATGAAAAAAACAGAAGACATTTTATTTGTAAACGATGTGGATTATACGCAACAAGAGAAGAAGTTACAGATATCAGATCCAAGTTAAATCAAAGAGAAAAAACACGTGATGACAAACATGATGACTATCTAGAATGGTGGTCAAAAAGTAAAAAAGAAAAAGCAGAAAGTGTAGAGTAGCTTACAATGGTAAAAAAGAAAGAAGATGAAATTCCTGAATGGGTTACTGATGAAATTCAAAATGCAAAATTTAGGAAACCTGAAGAACTAAAAGGATCAGGATATATTCTAGAATTTTATTATGAAGATAATAAAATTGATGTTCAATTGTATGATGCAGTAGAAGATGGACGACATATTGTAACAATGGATGTTGTAAAAGATATTAAAATTGATGATTTACTAAAAGGTGAAGTCTATGAATTTGTTTTTGATCAACATAAAGCACCATTAAGTAAAAAAGTATCAGAATTTCTAGAAAAAGAAAAAGAAATTGAAATGAAGGCAATTTATCAATTTGAATTAAGATCTCTAGAATTGTTTGATGTAGGCTCTAGTAAACATGTAAATGAAGATTTAGAAGAATAAATTAATCTTTTTTCATAGAATCTAATTGTTTTTTGAAAGCCTTTCCTAAAATTGGATTAATAAAATATGGAAATGTATTTTTTAACCAAACTGCACCTCTAACTAGAGATGGAACAATAATTTCCAATCTTGGAGAATTTGCTGCTTTTAGAATTGCTTTTGCTACAGTTTTAGAACTAAGCGAAGTTGGAGAAAATTTTGGCATTTTTTCAAATGATGGGTGTTCAAAAAAGTTAGTTCTAACCATAATAGGACTAACAACAGTAATTCCAACTCCAGAATTTTTTAATTCATGTTTCAAACCTTCTGAAAATCCTAACATTGCAAATTTTGATGCACAGTATGAAGCAATTCCAGGCAAACCAAAACTTGCTGCAACAGATGCCACATTGACAATATGGCCAGATTTTTTATCTAACATTGATGGAAGAAAATATTTTATGCAATATACCATTCCAAAATAATTTGTTTCCATCTGAGATTCTATGTCATCAATACTAAGATCGTATATAGAGCCATAAATTGCAAAACCGGCATTATTTACTAAAATATCAACTGAATCAAATTTTTCTAAAACTGTTTTTGACATTTCTTTTACTTGATCTTTTTTAGATACATCACATTGACAAACCAATATAGTTACATTGAATTTTTTTAATTCATCTGCTACTTGTTCAAGCTTTTCTTTTGTTCTTGAAACTAAAATGATGTTAGCACCTAATTTTGCAAATTCTGATGCAGATTCTCTACCAATTCCTGATGATGCGCCTGTAATTAGAACAACTTTATTTTTGAAATCCACAAATCGAAAAAATCGTATAAAGATAAAGTGCTTTCTATGTAGCCTGTGGTTTAGATATCTTGCTCAAGGCTAATTTTACCAAAAGTAGCCACGTTATTGCAATTGGAACATAGTATGTTGCAATTCTCCATCCAATTACTGCATCCCAAGCTACAATTCCCTCAGTAATTTCAAAAGCAAAAGGATCTAAATTATTGATATATGCAATAATTCCAAATTCTGCCAAACCCGAACCGCCTATGGTTATTGGTAAGTTTCCAATGGCATTTGCACCCATTACTGCCATGATAGAATCAAATGTATTGATAACAAATCCTGTTCCCATTGCAATAATCATAAATGAAATTCCATAAAATGACCATGATGCAAGTGAAAACAAAAATGATACTGTAAAGATTTTTTTGGATTCTGAAGTTTTTAAATTTTCTCTACTCATTATACATACTTCTTCCATCCATGTGTTTGTTTTCTCAATTGCCTTTACACCTTTTTCTTTTGCAAATCTCTTTGCAAGATTTTCCAATACCTTTGGAACCTGGAATGTATGTTTGGAAGAAAGGAAGAACATTACCATCCACAAAGATGTAATTATAATACTGATTGCTAAAATTACTGCTGCAACCACATATGCTCCACTTAGTAATGCAATAATTCCTGCCATAATAGATAACAATCCTGCTGCCAACACCTCAGTTACCATATCAATAATTGCAATCCATGCAGCTTTTGCAGGTTTTGCTCCTTTTTTATGCAAATAATAAATTATAATAAATTCTGCTCCAATAAACATTGGAGTTGTAAATTTGATAAATTCACTACCCATTCTGACTCCAACCAATTTGAAAAATGAATCAAAATGTCCAAGATATTTTCTTGTAATATATGCAAATTTGATTCCTTGAAGACCCAACTTTATCATCATAGCAACAATTGCCCCAACAAATGGAAATAATCCAATTGCTAGAACATCTTCAATTTGAATATCAAATTGGATTGCAATAATGAAAATAGGAATTAAGGTAATTGGAATAGCTATTAATCTCCAGTTCATTTGATGATTTTTTTGAGGAATCAAATATGAAAGTTGAGTACATACCCAGTCAGGAAAAATGTGTGCCTAAAATTAGGCATGAAAAATATACTTAATCTGAAAATTTATGTTGATTTTTGAATTCCTGTTTTACTTCAGTAAATAGTGAATCTAGCATTTCAAAGTCTGAAAGGTTTCTTTCTTGAAGTAATTTTACTACTAAATCTTTGAGATTATCTTCCTTCGCTAATGCACTTTGAATCACAAATGAAATATAATTTAATTAGTTAAAAATAACATGAAAATTTTGATCTTTTTGAATACCAATTTGGTATTTTCAATGATGATAATCTAAAAAACAAGCTAGTTTGAAATATAAGCAAATAGTAAAAATTAGACGGATTGAAAACAATTTTTGTTTCAGGTACTGCGGGTTCAGGAAAATCTTTACTTTCATCAAAGTTACAGGATTATTATTCAAAAAATGGAGCATTTGCTGCAATTTTAAATTTGGATCCAGGTGTAGATAATATGCCATATACATGTGATATTGATGTTAGAGACTATGTTGATTATGTATCAATTATGCAACAGTATGAACTCGGTCCAAATGGCGCTATGGTCATGGCAAATGATTTGATTGCATCAAAAATTGATGATATTCAAAATGAGGTATACAAAGTAAATCCAGATTATCTAATTGTAGATACACCTGGTCAAATTGAATTATTTGCATATCGTTCTAGTGGACGTTTCATAGTAGATAATATTTCATCTGAAGAAAAAACAAATATTTTTCTTTTTGATGGATCGCTAATTACTTCACCAGTGAATTTTGTTTCAATTGCATTGCTTGCAACATCAATAAGACTACGTTTGAATTTATCAACAATTAATGTTCTAACAAAAACAGATCTTATTGGAGATAAATTAAAAGATATTTTACAATGGTCTACAAATTTAAAAACATTAGAAAATGCTATTGGTAAAGAAACAGATGGTGATACATATTCATTGACTACAAATATTTTACGAGGTTTGAATTTGGGAGGATTTGCACAAGGATTAATTCCAATATCAAATGTTACTGGAGAAGGCTTTCTAAATCTTGAGGGTGCTCTGAGTAGAATTCTTAATTTGGGTGAAGAGGTAGAAAATTAATTGATATCAAAAGTTACAGTCAAGGCCCCATCATCAACTGCAAATTTAGGACCAGGATTTGATGTTTTTGGATTGGCAATAGATGCATTTTACGATACAATCACACTAACCAAAACAAAAAGTGGAATTAAAATAATTACAGATGATAATATCCCTACAAATCCTGAAAAAAATACAGCTGGATTAGTTGTAAAAAATATGAAGAAAAAATTTAAAATTAAAGATGGTATAGAAATTAAAATTAAAAAAGGGATTCCTGCAGGATATGGAATGGGAAGTAGTGCAGCTTCAGCTGCTGCAACTGCAGTTGCATTTGATAAATTATTTGGATTAAAATTGAATGGAAATTCACTAGTGGAATTTGCAGGATCTGGTGAAAAAGCAAGTGCAGGTACAGTTCATTATGATAATGTTGCAGCTTCTGTTTTAGGTGGTTTTGTAATTGTAAAAACAAACCCTTTAGATATAATTAGAATTGAACCACCAACTAATCTTAGAATGTGTATAGCAGTCCCAACAATCAACGTGCCAAAAAAGAAAACAAAGGTATCAAGAAGTGTCATTCCAAAAAAAATTAAATTATCTGACAGTATTTTAAATTTATCAAATGCTGCTGCAATTGTAGCAGGATTTATGAAAAAAGATTCTGAAATTATTGGAAATTCCATTAAAGATGTGATAGTTGAACCTGCCAGACAACATATGATTCCAGGATTTGCTAAAGTAAAAGAAAATGCTATCAAAGCAGGAGCGTTAGGTGTTACTATTAGTGGCGCAGGGCCTTCTGTAATTGCATTTTCAAAAAGTTCAGCTAATTTGAAAAAAATTAGTTTAGCCATGGCAAAAGGATTTGCATCTACAAATACAAAATGTCAAACTGTAATATGTAAACCAAGTAAAGGTGCAGCAAATAAAAGAAAATAGTTGAATAAGTTATGAAGAAAGCAGTTATTGTTTTTAGTGGAGGTGTGGATTCTGTTTGTGCTGTTTCATATTTGAAATCAAAATATGAGTTGTATGGTATTACATTTTTTTATGGACAAAAAGCAAATAGTGAAATTGCAGCTGCTAAATATTTTGCAAAAAAATTGGGATTAAAACAGCACAAGATAATTGATATTGGTTTTATGAAAGACTTGTATGGAAATTCTAATGTTTTGACAAGTTCTAAAAGAAAAATTCCCAGTAAATTTGAATACTCAATTGTCGTGCCAATTAGAAATGCAGTTTTTCTATCAATTGCCTCAGCATGGGCTTTTACATTAAATGCCAGTCTAGTAGTATATGGTGCTCATACTGGAGACAAACATTATCCTGATTGCAGACCAATTTTTGCAAAAAAACTAGAAAGTGCATTTAACCAAGGTGAAATTGATGGAATTAAATCAAAACTACGAAAAAATATTGAAATTTGGTCACCATATAGAATGGGACTATCAAAAAGTGATTTATTAAAATCAGGAATGAAAGTTTTGGGTGATTCCATATTCAAAACATGGAGTTGTTATTCAAATAAAAAATATCATTGCGGAGAATGTGAATCTTGCAATAATAGAAAAATTGCATTTGGAAAAGCTAAAATTATAGACAAAACAAAATATCTAAAATAATTTTAGTGACTATTTCTGAGAATTTTCTTTTTTAGAATTAAACCTCTAATACCAATATACCAAACTAAAAAGAATCCACCGACAATTCCCATAAATACATAGTTTTGTACTTCTGGAGAAAGTCCTTCAATTGAATCAGTAATTTTACTTGAAGTTAACATTGAGATTACAATTACAATAATACATTCAATTGCATACCATGTCCAATTTGGCCATGATTCTTTTGGAATGTGAATGTATGGATTTGCTCCCATGTTTGTGATCAAAAATGGTGATTATTTAATTTTTCAGTATTTTCTAAATCGATAAATCTGATGCACGTTGTCTAATGAGTGACATTATGCCTATTTTTTCTTCTTTATTTTCATAAATTCCTCTAAATGCTGATGAAGAAAGTGTTGCATCATTTTTGACTCCACGCATTTTCATACATAGATGTTCTGCATCTACTAAAACTACCACACCTTTTACTCCTTGAGAGTGTAGTTCATCAGCAATATTTTTGGTTAATCGCTCCTGAATTTGTAGTCTTTTTGAATATTTTTCCACTAATCTAACAAGTTTTGAAATTCCAAAAACTCGGCCATTTGGTGAGTAAGCAATGTTAACTCTTCCATAAAATGGTAACATGTGGTGTTCACACATTGAATAAAATTGAATATCACGAGCAATTACTACATCAGAATCTTCAGAAAATTGAACTGATAGTTCTGAATCAGAATCATAGCCACCAAAGATTTCTTTATACATATTTGCAATTCTTTCAGGAGTTTCACGTAACCCTTCACGTGTGGGATCTTCGCCAAGTTCAATAATTAATTCCCTTACGAGTTTTTTCACACGCTCTTGATCCATTTGATATTTTCACAGAATTTTTCTAGTATTTGAACCTAATCTGATTTTTAGGCAGGTGCTAAAATTATGGAGCGCCAATAAATTTGTGTAATTGAGGTACTACCTTAACATCAATGAAATGAGGATATACCAAATCATACAATTCCAATAAAAGATCTAGTGATGGTTCTGAAATTCCATATGTAGGTTGAATAATGAATCCATCAAGATCATCTTTAGATACAATATCAAAAATTTCTTTTACTAATTTTGTAAATTCATTTGGTTGAGTCTTTGAGCTAACTACAACTTTGATGTATGTTGTTTTCTTTGATTTTACAGATGATTGAAGGCATTTCATTGTATGGCCAATTAATTTATCATAATGTTTTGCATCAACAAAATCAGAATCTTTTGTTTTAAATTCAATTTTAACAATATCAATAAATGGTAAAACATGATCAAATCTATCAATATCAAAACATGATGATTCAAGATAAGTTGGAATTTTCTTTTCCTGGATATGTTTTGCAAGTAATGCTACAGCTTCATGCTGAATTAGTGGATCACCACCAGTGAAATTGACTTTGTAAGTTTGTTTTTTTAAATTAGAATCAATTAGCTTGTTTGCATCTTCAATAGAATATTCTGTTCCAGAATCAAGAGGAAGTGATTCTTTTGTGTCACAGTAAAAACAGGTAAAAGGACATCCAGCAAGTCTAACAAAAAGAGTCTTTGTTCCATAAAGAATTCCTTCACCTTCAACTGATGTAAATATTTCAAATAATCTAACTTTCAAGTAATAATCGTAATTTTTTTCATTATTTATTCAGTGAGTTTCTAATGCATTACAGGTTCTTTTGTATAAAATAATCCAGAAATAAAGAATATCACTCCCAAGATTCCAATTGTGCTTCCTACAAGTTCTACTTGATTTTGAAAATCTCCTTCAAGTGGAGCCCATAGCCAAGCCATCAAAGCACCGACAATAATCATTGGAACACCTACACCAATAATGATTGCTTTAGATGCCATACTCAAATTATTTGGAAAATGTATATGAAGTTTATGTTATCTTATGAATTGATTTTTTAATTATCTTTACTATTTTATTCAATTCTCCAAATTTTATCTTGGCATCAGAGATTTTGTCTTCTGATATCAAACTTTCAATTTCATTAATTAAAGACTTGGCTTTAACAAAGTCTGAAGAATTAGGATCTGTGTTTGATGTTTCTAGAATAGTTTGAATTTTCTGTAATTGGTTTAAAACAAATTCCTTGACTCTATCTGATGCAGAATTAGATGAGGAATTATAAATATATTGTTTAATTAAAATTATTAGTGATTTTATTTCTTCAATTGTTTTAATGGCATCTGAAGTTTGTCCAGAATTTATCTGTTCATTTGCTAAAATAAATAATTCTTTGATTTCAGATAATTCAATTCCTGTCTTTTGTTTTTCAGATACTGTTTTTAAGCTTTGAAAATATTTGTGCAATCTGTTTAATTCACTTTTGAGATCTTTATCAGATATATCAGATCTGGTTATTTTTGCTTCTGTAGTAGGTTCAGAAATCATTCTAGAAATTTGTTGGAATAATTTCATTGCTATAATGAAATCTTCTCTTGCTTGTTCTATATCGTCAGGTAGGGAATTTTTTAATGATACTACTGCCGTTTGCCCTTGCAAATATAGAGTTTGAATATCAGAAGGTATTGAATCACCATAAGATCTTTCCAATTGATTTGAGATTTGTTTATCTGCTTGTGTAGCAATACGTAATAAAATGTTAGGATCATTTTGTGCATATGCATCACCTACTAATGATGTTGATACTGTTCCAAAAATCAATACAAATATTGTAAATAATGCTAATATTTTCATTCCTCTTCCTCCATATTCTTTCGTAGTTTTACTAGATTTTGCAAATCTTTCTTTTCAATTTCAATAATTTCATTACGCTCCAATCTTTTCACAGCACGCCACATTGTAGTTCTTGGTTGTAAGAATTTTTTACGCAATTCGCTTTCAAATGCTTGTCCTCCATTATCAGAAATAAACTTCACTATCTCTTTATCATCTTCACGTATATCTGGCCTTAGTTTAAAAATTGTTTCAGCATCAATTGTTTCAATTTTTTGTGTTGTTTGAGTTAATTGTTGATCTTGTATTGGTTTTACAATTTTTTGTTTAGAGCGAATAATTATTGTAATTCCTACTACTGCAGCAGCTACGACTCCACCAATTAATGCATATGAAAGATAATCAGGTGTTAATGTAGGATTAATTGTATCTATAAGATTAGGGGTTGTTGGAATTGTACTAAAAAGATAATTTATTTCTACATTACCACTAGAAAGGGTTAATTGATTTTTATCATCAACAATTTCCATATTGATTGGCAGATTGGTCATTCCAACAATTACAGAATTTTTTGGCAAAAGTAATGTAAAATCAGAAGGAGCATCTAAAGAAAATGTCCAAACTCTACCTTGTTTTGATATTAGATCATGAATATCATATTCTACAGAAATAACAGATGAACCAAAAGTTTCAATTAATGCAAAATTTCCTACAACATCACTAGTTAACAAAAATTCATTTTCACCTATAGCTATAAAATTATCAATAGTACTTCCAAACAGATCAAGTTCATAATCAGTAACAAATGGATCTACATCAATTTCTATAGAAACATGTGTTGACCCATCAGGATAAATAATTAGATCTAAGATTCTAGGAGAACTGAATGAAGACTGAATTGGCATTATAGTTGCTACAATAATCATGCTAGCTACCAAAAGAGGTATTTTGACCATTGTATCGATAATACCTTCAGTCCTTACAAAAAGCATTCCATCTTCTCTAAGAGACTCTTTCCTATGCATTGGTACGATTTCTGGATTCATATGCTTAATACCTTAGATTCATGTTTTCGACGAGTCCCTGAAATTTTTTGAATTCCTGGAAAAACTGGAGTCCTTTTTCAGTAATCAAAAAGATTCTATTCCTATCATTTTTGATGGATTCGACCAAGCCTGCTTCTACCAGTTTCTCACATTTGTCTAGTACTGAATAGTGAGATAGATTGGCTTTGCGAGAGATTGCAGATACAATAACTCCACTATTACCACCATTGGCGGTTACATCTAAGATATCACCCATTATACCCATTTCGGACCTGTATTGTTGTTTTGACATGCTCTAGTATAGAACAATGTAGTTTATCAGGGACATCTTGAAACTTCATAGCGGAACGCAAAGCGAAACAGTAGTTTCACCAAAAAAATACTCTATTTTTGATGATTTTAGAAAATTCTGAAAAAAATTATGCCTGAGAATTTATTCAAAAAAATAAAGTTTTCCTAAAAAAATGTCATTCTCAAATATTTTTAGAAAAATGATCTTATTTTTCTAAATTTTTAGCAATTTTGATAGAATTTAGTATATAAAGAACAAGATGATTCCTCACCGTTCCTAATCTATCATTTAGATATAATTTTGACATGGTAAAAGTCAAAATTCGAATTATTGGAGTATTAGCCATCATCTTGATGCTTGGTACTTCACCACTATCTGTAAATGCGTTTGCAGAAAATAAAGTAAATCAGGAAGAAAATAGAGAAATTCTAACAGAAAAAATGGTTGATGGAAATCTAAAAGTCAGCCATTATGCCTTACCTAATGATCTTGTAGAAGAGGATTTACAAAGAATTCTATCAATGGATGAGAAAATGACTTGGGGATATGTAAATCACAAGTCATATAATGCAGGAATCGTCATTTTTGATGGAAAAGTATCAAAGTTAGGAGAAAATCTATTGGAGGTTGTAGAAAATGAAGATCTTTCAGATGTAGAACTAGGCTTCAAAGTTGTATTTTCTGGATTTGATGTAGAATTAGAAGAAAACATGATTGTAATTGCATTAATGAATTACATGATTAAAAATCTTGAATTGACTCAAAATATCAAGATTCTACAAGTTGGAGATCAAGCCATAAATGCTGAAAATATAGTTGGTTCCAATCAAGAATTTAGAAATTCAATTTGGTGAAATATCACCATTTTTTTCTTTAATTGACTAAAAATTATTCACAAGGTCAGCTTTGAGATGTAATGTAACTTTTTATTCCCATTTTGAAAAGTAAATCATAAAATGTTTGATAAATTCAAAAATAAAGAGGGAGGAGAAATGGTAGAAGAAAGAAGTGAAAGTACTAACACTGAAAAATCCAACTTCACGACGGAATCTACCAGCCAAATTGGAATTGGAGAATTAATGAGTAAACGGGCAAAATTAGAAGAAGCAATAGATTATGTAGGTTTAATGATTAAGAATCTCAAAGATAAGAGAACTTTACTTGAAAAAGATATTGAAGAAGAATCAGTTGACATTAAAAATCTCAAAGAAAAGCTTCAGAAAGTTAGTGAATACATTGAAGAAGAAAATAAAGGGATTGTAGAACTTGCCAATAAGAGACAACGTGTAGAAAATGAAGCAGATGAAGTAGGTTCTATTATCAATACATTAAGAGAAAGACTTTATGGTGTTGATAGAATAATTGATGACGAAGGTAGTAGAGTTAAGAAAATTAAAGAATCTAGAGATTCATTTAATGAATAAAATTTTAGAACTAAAGATATCTACTGGTTGTTGCTTTTTGAGTATTTGTTGGAACTGAAGGGAACATTTGTCCTACTGAACTTGCAGCAACAGCAGCAGCTTCATTTAAGATACTTTCAGATTCTGCATTAGTTGTTGTATCCATTCCAAATGCTGCATCTCCTGAGAAACTTTCTGTCATAAAGCCACCAAGCATTTCTGCCATTTGACCAATTTCTTGCTGAGCTCCTGGCATAACTTTTCCAAGAGAAGATTTGAGGTTTCTCATTAATCCCATTGTTGGCATTATAGTCACTATAGTATCTCCAAGATCACTGACTGTAGATAATCGTAATTCTATTTGTTCTAACGCTATTCTAGCACTGCTTAAAATTTTTGTTACTTTTCTTACTTCAGCTAGTTCATTTCCAAGAACTTTGGCTGTTTGATTATCATGATTTTGTGTTGCAGTTACAATTCTTTGGAATAATTTTGCATCACGTCCTTGTAAACTTGATAGCATTGTATCTAATTTTTTAATTTGTAATTGTAATTTTTTAATTCCTTCCTGAACTCTTGGTTTTAAGGCACCTTTAGGCTTGATAGTGTCATTGATTTGTTCAGTAATACTGGGATTTGATTTCTTTGACCATTTGTCAGATAAACCAGGCATGAATTTAATTTTAGAATATGTACTTAATTTGCGGTGTAAAAAATGATTTACAAGACATTAAAAATAACTAAGTAAAACAAAGTATTCCATATATCCATTCCTGAGTAATAAAATATCATCTAATCTCCTCAGATACTGAAAAGAAATTTCTAAACAAAATATATGATTTTAAATTAGAGTAGAAAGATTTAGAATATAATTTTAGAATTCATTGTTTTTATGATTCCATCACGCTTCTTATACTCTAGCTATAAATTATACTCTAATCGTTTCATAGTTTTTAAATGCATTTCTAGATTTTCTAATTTGGGATTTTTCAATTCATATTTCTTATGCTCTTCAAGTTTATTGATTCTTTTTTGATTGACCTTTAGCTGTTGATCTAGTAGGTCTAAGTGAATTTTATAATTTTCACAAATTAACTCTCTGTCTGTTTCTAGATGAAATGTAGAACCACATTTTTTACAAATAAAATCCATTTACAAAAAATATATAATTGTTATAAAATTAAGCGTATTGATAGAATTTATTTTTATAATAGAATTTAATATATATTTTATTGAATAAAAAAATAATTATAATTCCCATAGTTGTCATATTAACAATAGTTTTAGTCGGTTTTTCATCAAATGAAACTAGCGAAAAGAACAATATTTTATTTCATATAACACTTGCAGATCCTAATCTGTACGTTAATGATGTTTATACTGAAAAATTCACTCTGGAGAAAGGAGAATATTTGTTTAGATTTGTTCCTAATGGCAGTAGTCCAAAAATTTTATCAATTACATTGAATGGAGATACATTTGATTATTCTGAAGATTTTAAACTAATAGGAACACCACATCAAACTGGAATCTCCGAGTATTTTACGTGGAATTATGATGGACAGAAAAATATTATCATTTCAGAAATGCAAGAATTCTCAATTACAATTAATCCAAACAGAGAAACATTAGGATCTGTATCTGTGTATATTTTAGAAAATTAAAAGGCGTATACCCCTTCATTACAGAACAGTGAGAGATTTCCTCTCTTAGTCAGTTGTTAAACAACTGAACGCCTTTTTCGTTCTGCGGGGCTACGCAAGTTTAGTCGATAGCAATTATAT
Source organism: Candidatus Nitrosopumilus sp. (assembly GCA_029250275.1). Taxonomy (GTDB): domain Archaea; phylum Thermoproteota; class Nitrososphaeria; order Nitrososphaerales; family Nitrosopumilaceae; genus Nitrosopumilus. Next base: position 75,314 of record JAPFBP010000001.1, read on the forward strand.
CTTTCGACATTAATTACTATAGTAACTTTAAGTATTTAAAATTTAATATTAAATTTTACATTAAATTCTTATTTTTTATATAATTTTTATACCTAGTCATAAATTAATGGATCTATAAATTAGTAAATTTATTCTAACAATTATTGAAATTATCTGGTAAAATTGCATTAGTAACTGGTGGTAGTCGTGGAATAGGATTAGCAACTGCAAAAATTCTATCAGAAAATGGAGCTACAGTTGTAATTACTGCAAAAGATGAAAAAAGATTGGAAAACGCAGTAAAAGAAATTCCTAATGCAATAAGTATTGCAGCTAATATCAGAAATACAAATGATGTAAAAAATGTTGTAAGTAAGATAATTGAAAAATTTGGTAAATTAGATATTCTTGTGAATAATGCAGGAATTTTTCCAAAAATAAAAAAATTACATGAAATTGATGAAGATGAATGGAATGAAGTTTTAGATGTAAATCTTACAGGTCAGTTTAGATTTACTAAGGAGGCCATACCTCATTTGCAAAAAACATGTGGTTCAATAATTAACATTTCATCAGATGCTGGAATAAAGGCATATCAAGGATTTAATGCAGATGCATATTCTGCATCAAAAGCTGCATTAATTCTATTAACAAAATGTTGGGCTCTTGAATACTCTAAAGACAAAATTAGAGTTAATTGTATTTGTCCTGGGGTAGTAGATACTGATATGACAAAACCATTTTTGAAGACTAAGAAAGACAAGGAATTCATGAATAGCGAGCATCCGATTGGAAGAATTGGACAGCCTGAAGAAATAGGAAAAGCAGTTTTATATTTTGCATCAGATGATGCATCATGGACCACAGGTGCAATACTGACTGTAGATGGAGGAGAATCAATAAAATGAATTCACATGAATTTAATACAACTCCAAAGGAGAAATAGAGATGAAAGATAGAAAATCAAAAGTAAAACTAATTGTACTTTTAGGAATTATTTGGGTTGTCATAACATTACCTCTACCATGGATAGTAAACAATCCTGATATATCAACGGCACAATTCAATACTATACTTACTATTATCGGGGTAATGTCAATTCCATTCATTATGCTTGGAGTTGTTTGGACGTTAAAGCCAGAACTTACAACTTAGGTAATTTCAATTGAAAGATATTCCCATTTCTGACAAGATTCCTGAATTAGACATTGCTATCAAGGCTGCAATAGAAGCTGGCAATGCAATTCTAGAGATTTATCAGAAAGATTACAAAACATCTACAAAAAATGATAATTCCCCAATCACAGATGCTGATTTGAAGAGTAATGAAGTCATTAAAAGAATTCTATCACAAACAAAACATTGGATTTTATCTGAAGAAGATAAAGATGATTTCCATAGATTGTCACAAGAAATAATTTGGATTGTGGATCCACTTGATGGAACTTCTGATTTCATTGACAAAACAGGTGAATTTACAGTTATGATTTCCTTAATTAAAAATAAAAAACCAATTTTAGGAGTAATTGGGTGGCCTACAGAAAATATATTGTTTGTAGCTCAAAAAGGAAGTGGAGCATTTAGATTTTCAAATGAAGAATGGGAAAAAATTTCAGTAACAAAAATTTCAGAAGTTACAAAATGTAGAACTGTAGGTTCTAGACATCATTTATCAGATAAAGAAAAATCATTTATTAAAAAATTAGGTATTGAAGATTTTACAAGTATTGGTAGTTCATTAAAAGTTGGAAAGATTAGTTCTGGTGAAGCTGAAGCATACATTACAACTACAAATAAAATGAAAGAGTGGGATTCAGCTGCTTCTTATTGTATAATTTCAGAAGCTGGAGGTAAAATGACAGACATGTTAGGAAATGACATCACATACAATAACAAAGATGTGTATCATCAAAATGGAATTCTTGTTACAAATGGATTAGTTCATAATAAAATAATTGAAGAATTTAAAAAATTAAAGTAGATTTCTTCCTTTAAGAAAGTCCTTTACTTTTTGTGCACTGTCTGAAAGTGAATCATATTCTGTATCAACAACTAAATCTGCTTTTTCTGGAGCTTCATAAGGATCATCAATTCCTGTAAATCCTTTAATTTCTCCTTTCCTAGCCTTAGCATACATACCTTTGACATCTCTTTCTTCACATTTTTCTAATGAACATTTTACATAACATTCTGCAAACTGATCACCTGCATCGATAATTTCTCTAGCATTTTCTCTGTTCTCAAGATATGGAGATACAAGAGATACTGCACTTGAAACACCGTGTTTTAGCAAAAGCTTTGCTAAATGAGCAACTTTTTTGTTATGTTCATCACGTCCTGCTTTTGAAAAGTCTTTTGGGGAGAACCATTCTCTTAGTTCATCACCATCAAGCATTGCCAAATTTGGAATATCTTTTTGCAAATCTTTTACAATCGTAGTCTTTCCTGAACAAGGAAGACCAGTCATCCAAAGAATGAAAGGTTTCATGAGTAAAATATCTGAATAACCCATAAAGAGCTTACGTTAGTTTTTAGCCCAAGGTTGATTTTCTAAATAATCAATATCTGCAATTAGTTCTTTGACTTTTTTTACTATTGCAAAAACTGATCTATATTGTTCATACATTTCAATTTCTTCCTCTTTTGATAAAACTTCAGCTTCTGCAATATCAAAAAATTTATTTTCTTTGTTAAGATGATCATTGAGAAAAATTGCATATGTTCTTAGATATCTTGATACAGGTTCTTGTGCATCCTCACCATTTTTCCATCTTTTTAGATGATGTGATATTTGTCTAGCAATATTCCTTCCAAATTCATGCTCTATCATAAATTTTCGAATTTCTTCTTTTAAAGTATCATAACTTGCAACACATGGAAAATACGAATCTTCTTCTCTTGAATGATGAATGGTATCAATAAATTCTGAAATGACTATGGTAATCTTTGTTAGATCTGAAAATGGAATTTCAGTGCCTTTGTATAATTCAGCTGCACATTTTGATATTATTTTTTCTAAACGCCTAATTTGATCATGATCAACACGAAGTTGATTTGAGGCGCTCATAATATTTGTCTACAATACGTTATTTAAAAATCAGATAGAACCTAAAGACAATTCAATAGTAGAAAAAATATCTGATATATCTATAGAGGATGATATCGAAAGTGGATTTATCAAAGAAAAATTAGATGAATTTGAAAAAGCAAAGTAATTACTAACTAAGCAGAACTAGGCAATTTTTAAAATCTTATACTTGTTTCTGATAGTTACTTCAATAACATTACAGCATCTACAATATCTCGCTAGGATTGTAGTTTTTTCGTTATTAATTGAATATATTTTTTATTATATTCATTGAATAGTTGAATTTTATCTTGAGCCAATGCCATAGCGCCTGGTCTACTATTGATATGATTTTCAGCAATTTTTTGTTCTTCTAAGAGTTTTTCAAGATTTACTTTTGGTACTGATTCTAATTCTACAAGTAGGGTTGCAAGTTCTTTTTCAAAATTCTCTTTAGTATCAGGAAGTGCTGGTGGATCAGCACCTATAATTTCTTTAGTTGTTATACTTCCAAATACTTTCTTATCTAGATCAAGCAATAATAAAAAATGAAATTAGTTCTATAAATTCAATTTCATTTTAATCAGATTTAAAAATGCGAGTGCAGTGCAAACAAACGTTTTATCAGTAGATAGTTTCTTACTATTTCATGACTTATTGTATAGGAAAATGTAAAAAATACAAGGCTCTAAAACCATCAGAAATTGGCAGATATGCTGCTGGACAAAAAAGATGCAATCACTGTGAAGTGTTTGTAGAATATGAAGGAATTATTTGTCCATGTTGTAATAGACAACTTAGATGCCTCCCAAGAAGTAGAAAAGGAAAAGAAAAGTACATAGCTCAAATTATAAGATAAGCCATGCCTAAGAATTAAAGTCCTACTTATAAGAAATCAATACAAATCTAATTATGCCTATTCCTACCGATATAGAAGAATTTGTTGAAAAACATATCAAATTAATGATTTCTCAAACTGAAACATATTTACCATTTATCAGAGTGGCATTTCCGTATTCAAATAATATTGCAGATGGAGTATACAATGTAATTATGGGAAGTGCATTATCTATATTTGTAAATCAATTTGCAATGAAAATGAAATATCCAACCGCAGAGGATTTTACGGAATTTGGAAAAATGTCTCTCAAATTTAGAGATCAAGTTGATCAGTTTTTTAAATAATTAGGCTATTTCGCCTAGGAAATGTATAATATCATTTGTTACAACAACTGTTCTATCTTTTGGAATATGATATAATTTTTTTGAACCATTAAAAGATTGAACAATGAGTTTTGAATATGGATCCTTAAGTGATTTGTAAAGAATGCCTTTATCCCCTACTGATTGAGACCAATGAGTTCCTTGTACAAAGGAAATTGTTTGAAACTTTACAACTTGATATGAATAGACCATTTCTAATTAATTATTAATAATTACACTCATTAATGACTTTCCACCAATCAATGCTGCAATAGAAAGACCAATGTTGAGTATCAAATTGATTGCAAACGTTCCATAATGACTGTGTTCAAGAAGAGTATTGAATTCTAGTGCAAATCCAGACATTGTGGTAAGTGAACCACAGAATCCTATAGCAGTAAAAAGAGAATATTTTCCATCAAGATGCCATTGTTGATACATTACAATAAAGGCACCAAGAATATATGCACCAAGAATATATGCTCCAAGTACATTAACTGCCAAAACATTGACATGTATTGTATTAAAAAGTAAAGGAAATTAAATAATTTTGAGTCTTAAATATACTCCAAGTACAGAATCTACTGCAAGAAAAACAAATTCTAGACCTTTCATCTAATCATTTGAAACTAATTAATATTATTAGTGATATTTGTATAATTTAAGGCATAATTTGTGCCTAATCTTAATTTAATGAAGAAAGATGTATTCATAGTTTTTATAGGTTCGATATTTTTTTCAAATTGAATGACATTAAAGTTGAGATGTGATAACTATGGTTTTGAATGTGAATATGTTATTGATGAAGCAAAATCAATAGCTATAATTGAAAAACTAAGAAATCATTTTGAAGAAGAACATGGAATTGATTATACTGTTGAAGCAGTTACTCAAATGATTACCAATCGTGGATATTCTTTAGAATCAATTAGGAAATAAACTTCTAAAAAATTATTCTCATTTTTAATATTTATTACAATGTGTGTTATATGCCAATTAAGAATTAGTTTTCGAAAAAATTCTAGGAATTTTTAGTTTGTAAAGTTTAGTTTTGATTACAAAATTACTTGAATCATATTGTTTTTATTTTATAATCGCTAATAGTGATCAGTAGTGACAGAAAATTATTTAAATGATTATGATGTCAAGTGTCAACTAGATACTTGCAAAACCTACCCTGTAATAACAGATTCTGAAAGAGGAGAAATTGTTTGTGGGGAATGCGGTATTATCTTATTACAAAATATGGCTGACGCCTCATATGAAAATAACGGTTACATCTCAAAAAATTTTATGAAACTATCAAGAACAGGTCTTACTGCATCATTAACAATGAATGATAGAGGATTATCAACTGTAATTGGTACGAATAAAGATTCAACTTGAAAAACACTGTCTAGGAAAACAAAATATGAATTCAATAGATTACAAACTTGTGATCAAAGAAGTAAATCAAGAAAGACTGCAAGTTTTAGCAAGGCTTTCACTTTGCTTTATAGAATGAAAACCAAGTTAGGAATATCAAACAATATTGTAGAAATATAGCCTATATTTACAGAAAAGTAGTTAGTGCAAAATTAACCAGAGAAAAAACAATGGCATCATTAATTGCAGCCTCACTTTATGCAGCATGTAGAGAAAATAACATTCCTAGAACACTAGACAATATTGCAAAAGCTGAAAATATTGAAAGAAGAATACTCTCCCGAGACTTGAGAACCATAATCAAAAAGATTGAATTGAATCTTAATCAGTACGATAGATCATCATTTATCTCAAAAATCTCAAACAACATGAATCTAAGAGAGAAGACAAAACGAGATGCATTCAAAATACTAAGCCTCTGTGAAAAAAAGTAGATTACTGCTGGAAAACACCGTGTAGCACAAGTTGCTGCATCAGTATACATCTCATGTATTATGAATGGAGGTAAAATCAGTCAAAAAAAGTTTGCAGTAGAATCTGGAATAAGTGATGTTACAATCAGAAACAGAGCCGTCTTGATTAAAAAAACATTAAAGATAATTGGGTAGATTATTCCAAAAATCCTATAATTGTATTGTAGGAGAAAATATTTTTTCAAATATTGTCTCTTTTAATTGATTTACCAATTCCAATATTACTCGGATCTGCTCTAATGTTATTTCCTTTAGATTTTGCATGGAATTATTTAGTTCTGATATTTCTATTTGTAATCTTGACTTTTCATTTTTTAAAGAGGATATTTGATTTTGTAAATTATTGTTTTGTTGTTTTAAATTATCATTTTCTTCAATCAATCGTTTTACTTTATCTGAATCAGATTCTCCTGGAAAAGGATTTGGGGTGGGCGCAGGATCTGGAATTCTAATGGGTTCTTGGATAGGACCAGGTTCTGGAATTTGTGGCGGCCCTGGTTCTTGTTCTGTTTCAATGGCGAATGTAGTTTGTAAAAAACTAACAGATGCAAATAAGACAATCATACCAAAAATAAGACCAATTTTCATATTATAATTTCACAAAAATATTACAATAGTTTTGTATATGAATATGATTATTGATTTCTAAGAATGAAGAAGATTATTTATAAAAATCAGGTTCTTGATCTCTTTTCTGTTTTGGAAGATCTTCCATAACAGCTTGAACTACTTCGTTGTGATTGTAAGTTAGATGTCTGAGAAACTTTGCTGATTCATCTGCTCTAGTTTTATCATCTGCAAATAACATTTCAGGACTACTTAATTCATTCATCATTGAATTACATTCTTTGCATGGTTCAAAGTCAAGATAAAGTTTCATGATTTTAGATCATTTCCCTTAGTATTTAGACTATTTTATGGATTGATGTATAGGTGCCTCTTTTTTTCGAGGCTTTACCTTATCCACAGCGTCAATTAGATCTTGTTGTGTAATTTTGATCTCCTTGACATTCTTTGATTTACCAGCAACATATCTCTTCAAAGCAGTTATTGTTGCTCTGTTAGTTACTGCTGCAATCTCTGCACCACTAAAATTATCAGTCAACTTCACTATTTCTGAGATTTTAACATCACTTGTTAGTGGTTTTTTCTTTGTATGAATCTCAAAGATGTGTTGTCGTCCTTTTTCATCAGGATTTGGAACTTCAATAATTCTATCAAATCTACCTGGTCTGAGAAGAGCCTCATCTACAATATCTAATCGGTTTGTTGCACCAATTATCAATACGTTGTGTAGTTCTTCTAATCCATCAATTTCAGTTAGAATTTGTGATACCACATTTTCTGTAACATGTAAGTCTGAACCACCACTACCTCTTCTTGGAACAAGTGCATCAACTTCATCTAAAAAAATTATACATGGTGCCGCTTGTCGTGCTTTTCTAAAGATTTCTTTGACTCCTTTTTCAGATTCTCCTACCCATTTTGAAAGTAATTCAAGGCCTTTAATACTGATAAAGTTAAATTCTGTCATTTTTGCAAGAGCTTTTGCCTTTTGGTTTTTCTTCTTTAAGTAGTTTGAAAACTATTTCTAAAACTCCATTTTTGTAAGAAGCTTTTGCAGAGTTTTCATCAACTTTGTGTTGCACAGGAACTTTTACATGATATTTTTTATCATTGTGTTCTGCTGAAAGATTAACTATCTTATTTTCAACAATAATTTTGACATCAGTCTTTTCTATTCCTGGCATTTCAGCTATGAGTTTTACTACTTTTTCTTTTTCATCAACAATTATGTCGACAAGTGGTTCTCGTGTTTCAGAAGTTAAAAGTAGTCCTGGTTTGACATTTCCATATTCTTTTACCACAGGTTTTCCATCAGAACCAACAGTCATTGTATAACCGTAATAATATGGACCAGATTCAGAACCATTTCCCTTGAATTCTTCAAAAATGTCATCTATGTTAAAAAACAAGTTTGGCATTATTTTAAAAATTCCATCAAATCCAACATCAAAGAAGTTTGTCATATTTATCTATTATATGTAATATATATTACATTATATAAAGATTATTGATAATCTAATGAATTATTACATAATCCTATTATAACTGACATAATATAATAATCTTAATGAGACTTTCAAGTGTATCTATACCTGAAGTTATAAAAGAAATCATTACCAGAAATCGTTCTATTTATGATTGCATGAAGATGGATTTGATAAATTATACAGCTTTAGCAGTAAAACTTCAACCAGAGATAGAAAAGATTCTAGGGAATTCTGTTAATCTCAATACCGTAGTAGTTGCAATCAAAAGATTTGCTGATTCATTTGAAATTAAAAATGAAGTAAAAGAAGAATCAGTTTTAAAAAATGCAAGATTATATTTAACAGATGGAATAATGGATGTAAAGTTTTCAATTAAGGATTCAAATCAAATGGATCCAATGGTAATTTTAGATAAATTCTCTAAGGTAACTAACAACTATGAATTTTTTCGACTCTCTGATTCGTTTAGATTCCTTACTGAAGATATGGAAGATATTAGGCAAATTTTCAATAGTGTCTCAACAAGAGATGATATGTTTAGTACTGGTCTTGCAAAAATTAGAATTTCAATTCCGAGGGGTCAAAATCAAACAGATGTGGTATCTTATGTTGCTGAAGTATTACATACAAATGGAATAGAGTTAGTAAATGCATTTTTCAGTCAAGATAATATCATAATAATTATAAATGAAAGAGATTCATCAAGGGCTTATGATATTTTACATTCAGATATTATGAGAACCTAAGAATACTAGTCATTTTAGTGAAAATTATTCTTATAGCATATATTCCACTAATTTGTGAAGAATTTACGTTTGATAAGAAATAAGAAAAAAATTGTGATTTTAGGTGGTGGATTTGCAGGAGTAGAATGTACCAAGAAATTAGAATCAGAATTTGGAAAAAATCTAGAAATAGAGATAGTAATGATAAGTGAAGATAATTTCCTATTATTTACACCAATGTTACCACAAGTAGCATCTGGAATGATTGAAACTAGACATATTGTTTTGCCAATTAGAACTATTTGTAAAAAAACAAAATTTTATGAAGGCAGAATCAAAAACATTGATCCCTATGGAAAATTAGTTACATTGTGGGGAACAAGAGATAAAAGAAGTATCTCAATACATTATGATTTTTTAGTTGTAGCATTAGGCAGTGAAACTAACTTTTTTGGAATGGCTGATGTTGAAAAAAATGCATACACAATGAAGACACTCAATGATGCAGTAGTATTAAGAAATAGAATAATTGATATGCTTGAACAAGCTGAAAATGAAACTAACCCTATTCTTCGAAAAAGTTTTTTGAATTTTGTTATTGTAGGTGGTGGATTTGCAGGAATTGAAACTGCAGGAGAATTAATGGATCTTCTATTAGATGCAAGAAAACATTATCCTACTATTCATAAAGAAGATCTCAAAGTAATTGTTTTAGAAGCTCTAGGGGTAATTTTGCCTGGATTTAATAAAAAACTTGCAGACTTTGCAAAAGATAAGATGGTAGAGAGAGGTATTGACATTAGACTAAAAACTGCAGTTACCAGTTTTGATGGAAATGAAGTTACTATCAAATCATTGGATGAAAATCCAAATGACTCAATTGATACATCTAAAATTAATTCAATTATTACAAAGACATTGATTTGGACAGCAGGAGTTACTCCAGTTAATACTATCAAGAGATCAATGTTCAAAACTGATAAAGGAAAAATTATAGTAAATGATTATCTAGAAGTTTCAGAATTTCCTGGAGTATTTGCAATAGGTGATTGTGCATTACATATTGATCCTAAAACAGAAAGACCGATACCTCCGACAGCACAAATTGCAGAAGCTCAAGCAAAAATTGCTGCTAAAAATTTAATTTCATTAATTAAAAATTCTAAAAAAGAAAAATTCGTATATCATTCAAAAGGACAAATGGCAATTATTGGAAAAAGATCAGGAATTGCTACATTTTTGGGAATGAACATCTCTGGTTTTTGGGCTTGGTTAATTTGGAGAAATATTTACCTCTCAAAAATTACAACATTTGATAAAAAAACTCGAATATTTATTGACTGGACAATAGATTTGTTCTTTGACAGAGATATTTCAAGACTAAAACTAATGAAACGTGAGACTGAAAAAGAATACAAACTACTCGATGAAGTAGATGATGTTTGGTAAAAAGAGAATTATTTTCTAATTTTATAAATAATAATAGTTGGTGCTACAAAATACATTCCAATATTTATCAAAATTATTCCAATTCCATAAGATAACATTTCTTCCTCAGAATCAATTTCAGCATAATTTAGAATTGATAACGTAGATAACATTGGAGTGATTGAGAGTTTTACAACTTCTTTAAAAATAGGATTTTCACGTTCCAAATCAGCAATTATAGGTGAAAATGAATAGTAGAATTGGTTAAATCCACTCATGAATATTGTTCCAGATTCAGTTGATAGAATTGTATTATCTCTGAATTCTCTGAGTTGTTGAACTTGTGGTGCAAGTTCAGAACCAAATGTGGCAGTTGCAATTAAACATCCACCCCCTTCTTTATTTGATTCAATTAAAGATTCTTTTTCAGATAAAATTTTAAATGAATTTACAAATTCATCAAATTTTAAAATTTCATTGTCAAAATTATTAATAGTGTTACCATAAGCAAATGTGTATGAATTATTTTTAATAGTAATCATTACTTCTTTAAATTTAACTTCTTCTAATTTATTATTTAATTCAAAGTTTTGAGTTGCAATTGTTACATAAGCTTGCTTTTCGTTAATAGTAATTTTTTCTTGGGATAGTAATTCTAATCCTATATTATCTGCTCGTGAAAGTAATTCATTTTTTTCTATAATCAAATCATCAATTGTTTTTTCATTTATGTTAGAAATAGTTAATATGAAATTTGGATTAAAACCATCAACTACAGGACCGACTATTCTAATATCAGGCGAAATTGGAGAAATTTTCTCGGGTTGTTGTAATAACCATCCTTCTGGTGCAGTAAATGCAATATCAAGGACGTTGTTTTCATAAATTTGATTACCAGTTGAAGGAGTTATGGTTGATTCAATACGCTCTGGTTCTTGTAATTCAAGAATATTTGATACTTCAGAGCGATTAACAATTATTATTTTTGTAATTTTTACTTGCTCAGGATCTTGTGGTTTGTCTTGAGAAGCAGTTTCTACTGATGCAATTTTATCTAGTGTTTTAAAACTTTCTTCAGTTACAATTCTACCAAATACGGTATACTGCTCATCAAGAAAATTTGAATCGCCGTGAACAATGAAAAATTGAGAACCCCCACTGTTTGGATCAACTGATCTTGCCATGGAAACTATTCCACGATTATGTTTGATTGTGTTAAATTCAGCATCTACACTTGTGCTTGGACCACCAGTTCCCCACGTACTTGAATCACCACTAATTGTATTTGGATCACCCCCCTGAATCATAAATCCAGGAATAATTCTATGGAATAATACCCCATCATAAAATCCAGATTCAGTTAATCGAATAAAATTATCAACATGTTTTGGTGCATCATCTGGAAAAAATTCTATTACAATAGTTCCAAGATTTGTTTCCAATACTGCTAATTTGTCATAAGATTCAGCAAACGAATTATTTCCAAAAGTAACTAAAAGCAATGAAGCTGATAAAATTAAGAGTATTTTATTCAATAATTTTTTCCATAAATTCTCACTTAAAAGCTAATTGTATTAGTTTTTAACAAAGTCGAATAAATTATCAATTATGGAACCTGATGAAAAAATTCAGGCGCATATAGTATCAGTGTGGAGAGAATCTAAAAAATTCTTTTCAATTGGAGGTAAAGAAGGTATGTTGGTACTTACTGACAAACATTTGATGTTTATACATAAGACAGAATCCAAAATAAATTGGTGGAAAGCCATCACTCAAAGACAAGTAATCAATTTTATCAAATCAAAAAATATCATGATTCATCATGATGGTTATAATGAAAAAGATTTGATGAATGATTGTGAAGATGATAGAAATATTGAATTAAATTTTGATGATATTTCCAGTATCAGTTTTACAGAAAAAGATTGGGGAAGTTCATTACAATTAGAATATCAAAAAGATGGAAAAGATGAGAAATTTCAGTATTCAATAGCCCAGGATTGGGTAAAATATCCTGCAAAAGAGCCTACAAAATACATGAAAGTAGATTGGGAGCCGTTTGTGCAATATATTAAAGACAGACAGAAATTTATAAAATAAAATTGAAAGTATATGCTGTAGGTGTTGGCCCTGGTTCTCCAAAATATGTTACAGGAATTGTAAAAGAAATAATTCAAAATTGTGATGTAGTTATTGGTTACAAATACACACTAAAAACAATAGAGAATTTGATTGAGGGAAAAGAAGTTTATGAAATCACTATGAATGATCAAGAGGATTCTTATCAAAAAATTCTTCCAAAACTTGGGGATAGAACATTGGTTATTCCATTTACTGGTGATGTTAATTTTTCAGAATCAGAAGTTGTTGATAGATTAATAGAAATTTTTGGAGAAGTCGAGATTGTTCCAGGTATTAGTTCAATTCAAGTTGCAGCATCAAGAGCAAAAGTTCCTCTTGATAAATCCAAAGTAATTACAATGCATGTTACAACTCCTATTGAAGACAAAAAATTAGAATTACAAAAAGCATTGATTGATGGTTTTAGTGTAATTTTGGTACCAAGGCCTTGGCCAAAACAACCAGACAAGCATTTCATGCCTTCTGAAATAGCAATCTATCTCAGAGAACATAATTTTGAAACGGATAAAATGAAAGTTTATGTTTTTGAGGCAATAACTACTAAAAATGAGACATGTTTTGAGGGAACTGTAAAGGATTTAGAAGGAAAAGAATTTTCTGATTTATCTGTAATGGTGTTCAATCAAGTAAGTCTTGATTCATACATGAATTATAGATGGCAATGGGAAAATTAATTGCCCTGTTGATTCTTTGTGGTACCAAAACCAAAATTATCCACATCACTGAAACTTACTACTTCAATTTTCATCCATGTGTAATCAGGATCATATAATTTGTAAATTCCTAGTCCATCAAAGGTGATAGTTATGGATTCGCCTGGTGCAATATTTCCAGTTGAAATTCTTCCATCAGGTATAAATGGAATAACTCGATCATTATAATTTTCTGTTCCACTGATAATACTATGATTTGTTATATCATTATTTACTATAGTAATAGTGGTGCCAGGATGTACGGAAAGTCTATCAATAGAAAAGAATCGAAGATAATTTGCAGCTGAAAAACCTGGAATTGTATTATCAGTTTTTTGTGCGGATGAACCTTTAAGAATGTGGATTACAGTATCATCTGATGTTTTAGATTCTGTGGTGGTAATATCAATTTTAGAAAGTGAAGATAATTTTGTAGTGTAAATCACTTTGTAGGTATCATCTGATGTAGTAATTTTCCCAGTAAATCCATAAATCGATGCATCTTTACTTTCCTCGACTAATCTTCCAAAAAAACTAATTGAAGAATCAAATCCACTTGAACTTTTAATATTTCCATTCATTCGAATATACTTGCCTTCACGTAAAAATTTCCCTTCTAAATTAGAAACAATAAATTCTTCATCATCTAATGTGATGAAACCGTCTTCAATTAGAAAATTAATTGTACTTCCACGTTGATCTTGAGAAGATAAATCTAAATTAATTTCAGATATTTTGATAATTTTTTCAGTTACTGCAAAGCCTGAGCCTTCTAAAAGAAATGCTTGATTCTCAGAAATTTCTGCAAATGATTCATTTACAAAATAACCTGATGAAACTATAAGTAAAGATAGTAGTGTTAAGGCTGCCTTCATAATTAAATTTGGTTTAATTTGGTTTATAATTTGCTACTAAATTATTTTAGATACAACAAACAGTATATCTAAACTCAATTTTTGAGGCTAGATTATAGAAAAATTATTACCTGATTAAAAATAGAAATTTGAATAATTACAAACCAGGTACAACTAATTCCTCTTCCTGGGCTAATTCAATCATGTAAAATTCAAGATATCCTCCAGCCAAAAGAAGACCCGTTACAATTCCAATCTCAATCAACGTTGGTTTGATAAATGGAACCAGATTAATTTTTTTAATTACCGCTCTAATCAAAATAAAACTTCTAGAAATTCCAAAAGAGTATGCAACTAATTCCATTAATCCAAATGGAGACAAGAAAAGAATCGAAAGTGGAGGAATTTCAGCGATTTGTGGTACAATTAGTGCTATTGAGGCAAATGCAAATCCAGTAGACCAAGCAGCGAAAAGACCCCATGCAACGCCAAAGCCTGGAATAAACATTGGAAGTGAAATAGTCAAATTATGAACAAATATTCCAAAGGCATCAATATCTAAAACAAGATTTTTAAATTCTACCATGAAGGCGTTAGCCTCTTCCTCACTAACAGTAGACATGGATCCAATTTGATATGCAGTTGCAAATAGTCCAAGAAATACAAAAAATGTAATTATTCTAATTTTATTCACATAGCCATACCTCATAAACAATATTTGAGGGTTGGTATAGGCGCAGATTTAATTAAACCAGATGATATTTTTTAATATGAAAAAGGAGCTCTCCTTTGCGTTAAACTATGCGTTAAACAAAGGATTTCAGATTCATCCTGATGCATTTAAAATATTGGAAAATATAGATGTTAAAAAATTAGAGAAGATAATTAAAGAAATAGTCAGGGAGAAGACAAGGCAAAAATTATTTCAAATTAATCAAGATGATTTAGAAACATATCTTGGAATTAAAGAAGACTCGTCATTACAAAGCGAAGTCAAAATATTATCTGATCCAACTAGTAAGATTACGTCTGGAGAAGGAGTCAAAGGATACAATGCCTTGTTTTCTAGTCGTTTTCACAAACTTAAACGAATCATCTCAGATAGACCAGAATCAAAACTTCTCAAATCTGCAGCATCTCTAAAAAATGCGAAAATTAATGATGACTTGTATGTATGTGGACTAGTCACTGTTAGAAATTCTGAGAGAAATATCACAAAGATAGTTCTAGAGGATCCTTCAGGCTCGTTTGAAGGTATAATTTTTGATGAGGAATTACAAAAAACCGCTGGAACTCTACTAATGGATCAATTTGTTATGGCAAGGATAGGTTCTGCTAAAAACTCAGGATATATCATCAAGGATTTAATTTTTCCAGATATTCCAGATCAAGCAAAAAACAAGTCAGAAAGTGATGCATATGCAGTCTTTCTATCTGACTTGCATATTGGAAGTAAATATTTCATGGAAGAGGAGTTTTCAGATTTTGTATTATGGATATCTAGTCCAGATCCAGTTGCAAGAAAAATTCGATTTGTCCTAATTGGTGGAGATATAGTAGATGGTGTTGGAATATACCCAAATCAAGATAAAGAATTAGTTTGCCAGACAATACAAGAGCAATTAAAAAAAGCAGAGGATTTGATTGACAAAATCCCCAAAAATGTGAAAATCATCATAATGCCAGGAAACCATGATCCTGGTAGAAGAGCATTACCGCAACCTGCCATTCCTAAAAAATATAATTCAGGGTTATGGGAGAGGAAAAATGTGATAATGGTTGGCAATCCAGCCGTAGTCTCATTAAATGGAGTCATTGTGTCAATGTTTCATGGACAAAGTATAGATGATATTGTAAAGACTACACCTGGTCTTAGTTATGATAGGCCTACTAATGTTATGAAACATCTTCTCAAAGCAAGACATCTTAGTCCAATTTACGGTAGTCAAACACCAATTGCGCCTGAAATGGAAGATCTTTTAGTAATTCAAGACATTCCAGATATCTTTCATGTAGGTCATGTTCATAGAGCCCAATTGGATATGTACAAAGGAATCTTATTGGTAAATTCTGGTTCTTGGCAAAAACAGACGCCTTTTCAAGCAAGTGTTGGAATGACTCCAAATCCAGGTATTGCTATAATTGTTAATTTGAAAACTTTCCAAGTCTTCCATGAAAATTATAGTTCTAATTTAGACAATGTCTTGCAAACTTAAATCATCTTTGAATGTCTTTTTTATCATTTCAGATGATATTGTAAGTTTGTATTTTTTTGTCCTTCCATGAATTCCTTGATGGATTAGTCTTCCAGAAATAATTCCAGATAACTCGATTTCACTAAGCATTTGTGTGATTCTTCTTTGAGTAAGCTCATCTTTTCCAATTGTTTTGCAGAGATTTTTGTAAGAAGAGTAAATCTCTCCAGTAGAAGAGCCATTGGCCTTCATTAGTGCGATAAGTACTAGTTTCTCATGTAGTGGAAATGATTTGAGAGATTTTTCTTCTTTATTTTCTTCCATTTTTTGAGTGGCTTCTCTAACATGTTCAATTGTAACTTTGTCTGATTGTTGTCGTTCAGCAAGTTCTCCTGCTACTCGAAGTAAATCGATTGCTCGTCGAGCATCTCCATGTTCTCCTCCAGCAAGTGCGGCAATGAGGTTTAGGGCCGGTTCATCCACCGAATCTGCAATAAATGATTTATTGATTCTTTCTTCAAGAATTTTTTTTATTTGTTCAACATTATAGTTTGTAAATATAATCTCCTCTTCTCCTAGACTGCTAATTACTCTAGGGTCTAATCTTTCCTTGAATGTTAAATCATTTGAAATTCCAACCAAAGTCAGAGAACCTTGGGTTAGACGCTCATTTGCCCTAGTAAGTTGATAGAGAATATCTTTTCCTGTTTTTGCCACAAGTTGGGCTAGATAATCGATTTCGTCAATTACAAAAATTGCATTAAGTTTTTCCTCATTAATTTTATCAAGTAATCTTTTAAAGACTACACTAATTGCCAGTCCATTTGAAGGTAATTCCTTTTCATTTAGGCCTAATTGCCTGCCTAGACTAACTAATAATCCATATAGTGTGGTTTCCTCTTTTGAATTAGAATAAATTAGTTTAATTGGAAAATTTGATTTTTCTACTCTTTCTTGAATTTTAGATAGTACTTTTTTTACAACAAGTGTTTTGCCTATTCCAGGTTTTCCATATACTAAAAGATTTGATGGTCTTGATTTTTTTAGAATTGGTAATAGAGATTGTGTAACTTGTTCTTGTTCAATTTTTCTATGTAAGATAACATCTGGAATATATGTAAAATGAAGAATATCTCGATTTTTTATTATTGATTTTCCTGCTTCTGCTGCATCTAGTAAATCATCTATCGGATCAGACATACTCACACACCTTCATTTCTTCTCAATACTAACACAACTACATCTCAATTAAGAGAGTATAGTATAGAATAGTAGTTGTAGTTTAGTTTGTAATTAATTATTTTTAATTAGTTTTAGATTTTCTATTAAAAAAAAATAAAGAAAAAGATAGAGTGGAAATATTGGTGTGTGGGTTTAATTCTAAATTAAGTATGAGTTAACAAAGTTGTTAAGTTAGTGTTAAGAAATATCTGAAAAAGCCCATTTTGACCCCTTTATTTCCATTCCAGGCGTTAAGATGGATGTTAACACTGTGAATATTACAAATTTACCCCTTTATTTCCATTCCAGGCATAAAAATATCTCTATTTAAGTGGTTATTTGAAAATTAGTTGTTAATAACAAAATACAGGTTAGGCGTGGCCTAGGCAGTCAATGTTAACAAACCACATAGTTAACAAATATTCTGGGATCATTTCAACTGTTAACATCTGATCAATTAGATCTTAAAGATGGCTAAAAAACGTATTCGAATAGATATGGAAGACTCTGATGGTGCACGATATGACATCAAATTGGAAGGTAATATTACTAAAGATAAAATTCTCAAAATATTTGAGATGATGGATTTGATGAATATTGAAGAAGAACAAGAACCAACAAACATGGATTCTACAGGTTCTAAAATTTGGAATATTGTTGATAAATTCTTCCCAATGGGTAAATTTACCTCAACGAATATTCTTGAGAAATATGAGGATGAATATAGTGAACCTGTAAAACTTAGTATTATTTCGACATACTTGTCACGATTTGCTACAAAAGGCAGGGTAAATAGAACCAGAACTAGCCGAGAATGGACGTATCAATCCATCAAAATAGCACAAAAACAACAATAATTAATTAAGAAATAGTTATTTTTCTTATCAACAACCGATCTTTTCCAAGAATTACTTTAACGTATTCACCTTTTTGAATGTCCATATACTTTCTAAACTGTTTTGGAATTGATATTGTTCCAGCAGAAGTAATTTTTACTAAAACTTCATTATCTTGAACTGACATATAATTATTATAATTTAATAATATATATAATTTATTAAATTATCTAATTCTAATTTTATTATAAAATACGACTATTTTCTTATAAATTAATTGAGAATTCAATAAATTTACTAAAAAATCTAAAAATATCTTATTGAACTAAGAGATTCTCATCTGTTTGTTCTACTTTTGCAATTCCATTTTTAGTAATTGAGTAAGTATAAGGTTTTGATTCAGTATTTCTTTGAACATATCCTTCATCAAACAACTTTTTCATTAGGCGTGAAGTGTGTTCTCTACTTTTCTTTAATGTGATTTGGATATCACGTGATGTCATAGCTTTGGTTGTGATTAGATGCAACACATAATTAATTGGGTTTATAGGTGTAATATTTTGAATACTAGGCGTAGAATTTTTCTTTTCAGGTATAACTTTACTAATAACATTCATTGGTATTTCTTGAATTTCATTTTTAACTAATTTTTCTAAAAATTGTTTTAATTCTAGGTTAGGATCCTCTATTTTTTGTTCAATTCCTTGGATTTCTAAAGAATCTAGGCGTATTTTCATATCAATTAACTGTCTTTCATAATATTCTAAACGTTCAGCTTGTGAAGCATCAAATACATCACTTTTAGTTTTTACAAATAGACGTATTTTAAAGTAGGCATACAAACCTACAATACCAATAATAAATGCTAGAATTACACCTAAAATCACTTCAGGTTCAGGAATTTCTACTAACATCACAACTTCTATGCCTAGAGCGTGATTTATCGTGATTGAACAATATTATTTTACACTTAGATTAACAATCTCACACATATTATCACACATAATTTGATCTAATGTATATGCATGTAATCACATATTACATGCTTGACGGATGAGCCTATCTATCACATTAATCACTTCATCTTCTCTTTCAGGAAAAATATCACTATCATTAATCACACTAATCTGCTCAGAAAGCTTTGATATCACATCTATATCATCAGGCAAAAGTATGCCTAAACCACGAAAAAGTATAATGGAGTAGAATAATCCAATTAATTTGTCTCTAGATTGTCCAACTTGTCTGTAATACGCACCTTTACTTATAGAAAAATTGGATTCGAGAAGATCTTTCTGATTTAAAATAATTTCAACTTGTCGTTCTGTAAACAGTGATTTTTTGATAATTTTACGGATAATATTATTAAAATTGGATTGTTCTAACTTGTCCATAGCTATACAAATCTGTATACCGCATTCCAATTAAACTTTAAAGAGACATGTACAAACCTCTTCTATGGTTGGAAACAAAGTTGAATCATTCCTAAAATCAGAGTTAAAAAAGAAAAATGCATTACTATTTGTGTTAATTGATTCAGAAGTATCAAATTTAGAGGCATCAAGTAAACTTGCAAAAGATGTTGAAAAGATTGGAGCCTCAGCAATTCTAGTTGGAGGTTCATCAGCAACTGATCAAATTGAGATGTCACAAGTTGTTAAAGGCATTAAAAAAGGTCTAAAAATTCCGATTATTCTATTTCCAGGTAATGTTACAGGTATTGTGCCTGATGCAGATGCAATATTGTTTAGTTCATTAATGAATTCTGAAAATCCATATTTTATCACCCAAGCACAGGCTTTGGGTGCTCCAAGTGTCTTAAAATTTGGATTAGAACCACTTCCAACTGCTTATTTGGTAATAGGAGATGGAACATCTGCCTGGTTTGTTGGTTCAGCAAGAGGGATTCCATTTGAAAAACCAAAAATTGCTGCAGCATACGCTTTAGCTGCTCAATTTCTTGGTATGAGATTTGTTTACTTGGA
This sequence comes from Candidatus Nitrosopumilus sp., assembly GCA_029250275.1. Lineage (GTDB taxonomy): Archaea > Thermoproteota > Nitrososphaeria > Nitrososphaerales > Nitrosopumilaceae > Nitrosopumilus. Next base: position 95,593 of record JAPFBP010000001.1, read on the forward strand.
GGCAGGTTCTGGTGCAAAAACAAATGTTACTCCTGAAATGGTAAAAACTGTTAGACATGCCTTTAATGGATTTTTGATAGTAGGTGGAGGCATCAAAGATGTAAAAACTGCTCAAAGTTTGGTTAAATCTGGAGCAGATGCATTAGTTATTGGAACTTTTCTTGAAAAAGGGGGAAGTATCAAAAAACTTAAAGAAATAGCAAAAGCAATTCAAAGAAGCAAGTAGTAAAGGATGTATCATGTCTGAAAATGATGCAATCGCTCGAATTAGTGATATCAAAATGCCAGATTACTATCTGAATTACTATACTGGTCTTTCAAATGAGACATATCGAATATTTGAACATGCAGCATCAGCAAAATCTAGTTTAGCAGACTCTTCAGGCATTATTGAGCCTAAAATCGCATTTGATTTAGCAGATAGAGTTGCAAAAATGCACGAAATTGATATTGCAGATCACTTAAGAGAAATTTTAAAAATTAATGGAAAAGAACTTTCTGCATTAATTTTAGCAAAAGAGATTGCTTTGGGCAAATACTGTCTTCCAGATGCTACTTTAGAAGACAAGTTAGATCTTGCAGTACGTGTAGGTTTAGCAATTATTACAGAAGGAGTTACTATTGCACCACTGCAAGGAATCAGCGAAGTAAAAATAAAAAAAAACAAAGACGGTACTGAATATCTATCTGTTTCAATTGCAGGACCAATGCGTTCAGCAGGGGGAACAGAATCTGCAGTTACTTTGTTAATTGCAGATCATGTTAGAAAAATAGCAGGTTTATCAAAATTTCAAGCTAATTCATTTGATGATGAAACAGGTAGATTTGTTGAGGAATTACGAATCTATGAAAGAGAAGCAAGTAATTTTCAATTTCATATTTTAGATGAAGATATTGAACATGTCATTCGTAATCTTCCCGTAGAATTAGCAGGTGTTGATACAGATCCATATGAAGTAGTCAACCATAAATCTATGGTTAGAATTAAAACTGACCGAGTTAGAGGAGGAGCCTTACGTGTCTTAAATGATGGACTGATTGGAAGATCAAAAAAACTTCTCAAAAGAATTGAATTGTACAATCTAGATGGATGGGAATGGCTTAATGATCTTAAAGGAGCTGTTCAGACTGGTGATAATCAAGAAGATGCAGCTGCCAAAAGAATGCGTGAAGTAATTACTGGCAGATCAGTTTTATCCATGCCTAACAAATTAGGTGGATTTCGTTTAAGGTATGGACGAGCATGTAATACAGGCTTTGCGGCTGTAGGAATTCATCCAGTTATTGCTGAAATTCTTGATCATACGGTAGTTGTAGGAACTCAAATCAAAATAGATATTCCTGGAAAAGGAGCAACTGTAGCTTTTGTTGATTCAATTGATACTCCAACAGTTCGTCTCAATGATGGGAGTGTTGTAAAAATTCGAGATGTTAAACATGGATTAGAAATTAAAAATGAAATAGAAAAAATTTTACATCTTGGAGATATTTTAATTTCATTTGGAGATTTTCTTGAAAATAATGCTCAACTAGTTCCTTCAGCTTATGTCGAAGAATTTTGGATAGAGGAATTAAAACAAAAAATTCAAAAATATGAACTAAATAATCAATATCTAAATCAATTTTTGAATAGAATACCTACAATAGATGAATCTCTAAAAATTTCCCTTGATTTTAAAATTCCACTCCATCCACATTATTTGTATTTCTGGGATAAAATTTCATCCGAAGATCTTCTCAAACTTTTAGAACCAAAAAAAGTCAATGAAATATCAATCGAATATTCAATTCAAGTAAAGAAAATACTTGAAAACTTGGGAACTCCTCATAAAGTTGAAAATGAAACATTGATCTTAGAACATCAGGAGGCAAAAATTTTCTTTAATTTATTGTTTAGAGAAAAACCAATAATCACTGATTTATCTGTACCAAAAATTTTGACAGAGTCATCTGGAATTCAAATCAACAATAAATTTTCAACAACTATTGGAGTCAGAATAGGAAGACCTGAAAAAGCAGCTCCTAGACAAATGAAGCCTCCAACTCATGTATTGTTTCCAATTGGTGAGAAGGGTGGACCTACACGAGATCTTCTTAAAGCATCCAGAACTGAGAACTTTTTCACTGATCTTTACAATAGATTTTGTACTACATGCAATCAACCATCAATTAGCATAAAATGCTCCATTTGTGGTACAAAGACCACAATTACTTTCAGATGTTCTAATTGTAGAGATACACTCAAAGAACCATTTTGTGAAAAATGTAAGCGAAAAGCTCCAACTCATTCCCACCAGTCATTTCCCCTTAAAATTAGATTACTTTTAGCACAAGAAAAGATGGGAATTCGTGCAAAAGAACCATTCAAAGGAGTTAAGGTATTAATCAATCAAGACAAAATTGCTGAACCTCTTGAAAAAGGACTTGTAAGGCAAAACTTTGGATTAACAACTTTCAAAGATGGAACAGTTAGATTTGATGCAACAAATTCACCACTAACACATTTCAAACCATCGTGGATTGGAACATCTATTGAGAAATTAAAATCTCTTGGATATTCTCATGATATTGATGGTAAACCACTTGAATCTTTAGATCAAATTGTTGAACTTCGAATGCAAGATGTTGTCATCCCATATGAAAGTGGTAAGTATTTAGTTTCTATATGCAAATACGTCGATGTTCTATTAGAGAAATTCTATGGTAAATCTTCATTTTATAATGTAAAAAATTCTGAGGAATTAATTGGACATCTGATAATTGGTTTAGCTCCTCATACATCTGTAGGAATAGTAGGACGAATTATAGGATATACTGAAACACATGTTTGTTTTGCAACTCCAAATTGGCATTCTGCTAAAAGAAGAGATGCTGATGGGGATGCTGATTCAGTAATGCTTCTAATGGATAGTCTTCTAAATTTCTCTAGACAATTTCTTTCTGATAGAATTGGTGGATTAATGGATGCACCATTATTGATTCAGCCTCATGTTTTACCACATGAATCACAATCTCAGGCACATAACCTTGAAGTCACAAAAATCCTCCCTCTAGAATTCTTTGAATCTACATTCAAACAAATTAAAGCATCAGATGTATCATCCGTAGAAATTATCAAATCACGTCTTGACACTGAAAGACAATTTTATGATTACCACTTTACACATTCAACTTCATCTCTTACCACATCAAAATCGAGAAGTGCATATTCCACACTTGGTTCTATGCTTGACAAATTTGATATGCAAGTTAAGAATGCCGAATTAATTGACGTTGTAAATCCTTCAGAACTTGTTTCAAATGTAATTTCAACGCATTTGGTTCCAGACTTGATGGGAAATCTTAGGGCTTATGCAAGACAAAGTTTCAGATGTACAGCTTGTGGTGCATCATATCGACGAATGCCGCTTATTCAAACTTGTACTTGTGGACATAAATTAATTGCCACAATTACAAGAGGTTCTGTAGAAAAATATCTGAAACTTGCAAAAAGGTTAGTTGAGAAATACAATGTTGGAGAATATCAAAGAGGAAGAATTCATGCCTTGTCAGATGAAATTGAATTAATATTTGGAAAGAGTAAAGGAGATCAATCCTTACTTACAGACTATTCGTGAATCTATCTTAGTTTGACATATTCATAAGCACCCAATTTGTTATCAAAACAGAACTTAACTTTTTGATAGTCCTTTCTGAATGTTTTAATTTTTGAAAGTATTTTCTTTGGATCTTCTTTATCAATTATAACTTGTTTTATGTATGAAGCAATTTCTTGCATCTCATTCTTTTTCATTCCTAATCGTGTAATTTCAGAAACTCCTAATCTAATTCCACCTGGATGGAAATAATTTCTACCAGCTTTAATATCTCCTGGAATGAGTTGTCTGTTTACAATGATGTTTGCTTTTTCTAAATCAGCTTCTACCTTTCCGCCATCAGAATAATCTAAAACATTTACAGCAATTTGGTGTGATTCCGTAAATCCTCTACTTTCTCCTAATACTTTGAAACCATGATCACTCAAGGCCTCTGCAAATATTTTGGCATTTTTAATTACTTCAATTGCATAATCTTTTCCAAACTCTAAGGCTTCAGCAAATGTAACTGCTTTTCCAGCCATATGATGAATATGGTGACTACTAGTTAGTCCAGGGAAAGTTGCTTTTTTGATAGCTTCTTCATGTTCTTCTGAACCTAAAACAAGTCCTCCTTGAGGACCAAACAAAGTCTTGTGAGTACTCATAGTCATTGTATCTGCTCCTTCACGTAGAGGATCCTGGAATTTCCCACCAGCAATTAATCCTGCAACATGAGCAGCATCATAATTGATATGTATATCATAACTCTTTAGAAAATCTGATAATTCTTTGACAGGATGAGGAAACAAGAATAATGATCCACCAAACATTGCCATTTTTGGAACACGATTTTCTTTTTTGAGATCTTTTACTTTTTGTTTAGTTTTATCTACATCAATTGTCATTTCTTCAGCATCAAATGGATAGAATTCTATTTCTAATCCATGAACTAATCCAGCAGTTCCAGAATGTTCCTTCTTACCATGAGAGATATGTCCACCTGCTGGAATTGATGGTGCTAACATAATGTCTCCAGGATTTGTAAATGCAGAATAAATTACCAAGTTTGCAACAACTCCTGAAATTGGTCTGACATCCGCAAATTTTGTTTTGAATAATTTTTTAGCTAATTTCATACATTCAAACTCTACCTCATCAATGTAGACACAACCAGCATAGACTCTTTCTCCAGGCCATCCTTCTGCATATCTATTTCCAAAATCAGAAATTATTGCTTCTCTAACTGCTGGACTGGGGATATTTTCACTTGCAATTAATGGAATTGAATTTTCAAACCATTTATGATGTTCTTTTAATTTTGTAAAAATTTTATCATAAGATTCTTTATTCTGGGATTTAACCATATTTTACAATTTTATTTTCCCAATTTAAAAACACCGATATTATTTTAAAATCATCGATCTTGATCTGGAAGGTATAAAAGGGGAATTATACGAGACATCTGTGAATATGCAAGCAACTTCAAAAGGTACTATGCCTGTTATTTTACTAAAAGAAGGTGGCACTGAAACTAAAGGACGAGAAGCCCAAAAAAATAACATTGCAGCAGCCAAAATTATTGCTGAAATTGTTCGTTCCAGCCTTGGTCCAAGAGGCATGGATAAAATGCTAGTCGACTCATTAGGAGACGTTACAATTACAAATGATGGTGCTACCATTCTAAAAGAAATTGATGTACAACATCCAGCAGCAAAAATGCTAGTTGAAATTTCAAAAACTACAGATAATGAAGTTGGAGATGGTACAACTTCTGCTGTTATATTAGCAGGTGCTTTACTTTCACAAGCTGAATCATTAATTGATTCAGATGTACATCCAACAATAATTGTAGATGGTTATAGAAAGGCTGCAAGAAAAGCTAAAGAATATCTTGAAGAAATTGCAGACACAATTACAGCAAATGATAAAACTATTCTAAATAAAATTGCAAAAACTTCAATGCAAACTAAACTAGTTAGAAAAGACTCTGATCATTTAGCAGATATTATTGTAAAAGCCGTTCTTGCTGTTGCAGAAAGAGATGGTGAATCTTTTCAAGTTGACATTGATGATATTAAAGTAGAAAAGAAAGCAGGTGGCTCTATCAAGGATTCAAATATTATTCAAGGCATTGTTCTTGATAAAGAAATTGTTCATGGTGGCATGCCTAGATCAATTTCTGGTGCAAAAATTGCATTAATCAACACTGCATTAGAAATTAGTAAAACTGAAACTGATGCAAAAATTAACATTTCAAATCCTCAACAACTAAAAGCATTTTTAGATGAAGAACACAAAATGCTAAAAACAATGGTTGACAAAGTAATTGGTTCTGGTGCAAATGTAATTTTATGTCAAAAGGGATTAGATGACATGGCTCAACACTATCTTGCAAAAGCTGGAATTATAGCTGTTAGAAGAATTAAAGAAAGTGATCTTACTAAACTTGCAGCAGCAACAGGTGCTAGAATAGTTACTAATCTTGATGATCTTTCAGAAAAAGATCTTGGTGCTGCTGGAATTGTCGAAGAAAGAAAAATTGAAGATGACAAATGGGTATTTGTTGAAGGATGTAAAAATCCAAAATCTGTAACATTACTTCTTCGTGCAGGTTCACAAAGAGTAGTAGACGAAGTTGAACGTTCTGTTCATGATGCGTTAATGGTTGTAAAAGATGTAATTTTAAAACCTCAAATTGTTGCAGGTGGAGGTGCCCCTGAAACTTATGCAGCAACAAAAATTAGAGGTTGGGCTAAATCTTTAGAAGGTAGAGAACAACTTGCAGCAGAAAAGTTTGCTGATGCTTTAGAAGAAATTCCAATCACACTTGCTGAAAATGCAGGAATGGATCCAATTGATACTCTTACTCTTTTACGTTCTAAACAACAGAAAGGAGAAAAATGGACTGGAATTGATGTAATGAAAGGTAAAGTTTCAAACATGAAATCAAGTGATATTATTGAACCACTTGCAGTTAAACTTCAAATTATTTCAGCAGCTGCAGAAGCTGCATGTATGATTCTTAGAATCGATGATGTTATTGCTACTCAAAAATCTGCAGGTGGACCTCCTGGTGGAGAAGGTGGAATGCCACCTGGAATGGGTGGAATGGGTGGCATGCCTGACATGGGCGGAATGATGTAAATTATTTTGAAAACTTTTCAAACCTTTAATTGTTAATTATATTTACAAAAAATATTGAATCAACTATCTTCTAAAACACTTACTGGATTCAAATACATTTACCTAATTGTATTTTTTACATTACTTGCAGGGTTTTTCCATCCAATAATCACTGATACAAGTTTTGATGGAGTAATAATTGGAGTATTGATATTGTTAGTAGGTCTTGCGGGTGGAGTTTTACTATACAGAGCTGCAACTTCTGAAAGTAAGGGAGTAATTTTTCTAGGAAGTGGATTTACTTTAATAGTTATTTCATTATACTATATTTTTCAATTAACTGGAAGAGCCTAAACATCAAAGTATAGATAAAATTCATGTGGATGGGGTCTAATTGATATCTCACGTTGATCTCTTCTTTCTAATTCTATGATTTTGTCAATTACATCATTAGTGTAAATGGGATTAAGGAATTTTCTATCACTTTCTAACTCATCTAATGCTTCACCCAAGCTTTTTGGAAGAACCCTAATTCCTCTTTTAGCTCTATCTGATTTTGTCATCTTAAAAATATCATCACGAACTTGTTCTCCTGGATCCATTTTTTTCTTAATACCATCCATTCCAGCTGCTGTAACGGCTGCAAATACTAGGTATGGATTTGATGAAGGATCTGGTGCTCTAAACTCAAGTCTTTTTAGATCTGCATGTTGTTTTCCTTTGAGATGTTTTGGAACTCTTACAATAGCAGAACGATTTCCAGAACTCCATGCAATATATGCTGGAGCTTCATATCCTGGAACTAATCTGTGATATGAATTAGTTGTTGGGTTACAAATTCCAGAAAGTGCTTTTGCATGATTAATTATACCACCACAAAAGTATCTTCCAGTTTGGCTTAATTCAATTTCATCATCTGGATCATAAAAGACATTTTCTTTTCCTTTCCATAAACTAACATTAACGTGCATACCAGAACCTGCATCCATAGCAATTGGTTTTGGCATCATTGTTGCAACTTTTCCATATTTTTGAGCGACATTTTTAATTACATATTTATACGTTTGAGCAGCATCTGCAGCATTTGTCATGTAATCATATTTGATATCAATTTCACATTGTCCGGCTGTTGCTACTTCGTGATGATGGTTATCACATAATATTCCAAAATTATTGCTAAGAATATTTACACATTCATTTCTATATGGTGCAAGAGTATCTGATGGAGTACTAGGATAGTATCCTTCTTGCAAACCCATAGGATATCCATCACCTGATTGACTCCATGGAGCTTCTTTAGATTCAATTGAATAAGATTGACCTTTGTATGGTGTTAGGACATCCCAATGTACTTTATCAAATACAAAGAATTCAACTTCTGGACCCCAAGCACTACTATCATAACCTTGAGTTTTGAGATATTCTTCAGCCTTTTGAGAAATACCTCTTGGATCTCTTGACAATCGTCCTCTGTCTTCTCCCCAATAAACATCACATAGCATTCTAGCTGTTTTGTTTTCAGTCATCCAAGGAATAACTGCAAATGTACTTGGATCAGGTTTTAAAAGCAAATCTGAATCGTCTATTGAAGTAAATCCAACAATTGATGAACCATCTAATTTTGGTAATCCATCTCTCATTTGTTCTGGTGTAAATGTATTTGCAGAAATTGTAGTATGATGAAAATGACCTGTAAGGCCTGTAAACTGAAGATCGATAAATTGAATACCCTCGTGCTGAATTCTTGCAAAAACTTCGTCAGATGAATATGTAACTTGGATGGCTTTACCGTGGCTGACTTTATATGGCAATTTATTCTTCAATCAAACACAAATACACTAGCAATTTAAGGATTAGGTAAGAAATGTCAGAATCAAGTCAAATTGATATTCACTCTTTACATCATGCAGTTTTACATGAAATTGAAAATGATTCACTTTTAGAAATTGATCCAAATTTTTATAGAAATTTAGCCAACTTTATTGGAAATTTACAAAAACAAGAATTTGATGGAGTAGAAAACCAAATCAAAGATACTATGGTGGAAATGATTACAGAATTAACATCATTATTAATAGAAATTAGACTAGATAAAATTTCAAAATCTTCTAATTTAGAAATAAGCCATCTACTAGATGAAGAAAAATTCATTTTTGATTCACAAGAGGAACAAAAAGAAAGAACAGAAATGATTGTATCTGCAACAATTAACGGAAAATCAAAATTCTTAGAATCATTAGCTCAAAACCATAAAACAAAAAAAATTGTTATTAGATTCCTACATGAAGTAGATGAAATTGTTGGCGTAGATCTTGAAAAATATGGTCCTTTTAACGCTGAAGATATAGCTACAATTCCATATGAGAATGCTCAGGCTTTAATTGCTAAAAATGTAGCAACTAAGGTTCATTTGGAAGACTAGATAGAAATTATACCTTTATCATCATAAAATATGTCTCATACAGGCGTTGATGTAGTTGATTTTCTTTTTTACACAATTTATCCTGTAATTGGAATTTTTATTGTAGAAGTTATCAGCAGATTAGTAAAAGCACCAAAATGGATAAAATTATGGACACAAGCAATTGTGTCTATTAGTTTTGGAATTTATTATTGGTTCATTCTTCCAGCACCACAAAACTTCCCATTAACTGCGATGGTAATGTTTGCACTTGCTATTGCTTTAATTTATCAAGGAAGAAGAGCAAAAATTTCTCCTGATAAAAGTCCGTATTGATTTTAAAATCTACCAAAAATTCGTTTTAAAATATTTGGCTTGTTACGCCCACCATCACGAATAACTTTTTTCTCCCCAAATTTTCTAGCTCTAATTTGACTGAGTTTTACACATCGATGTTCTTCAGGAAGTCTATGTTCTGCACAAAAAGGATCTTTACAATAATTACAATGAAATGGCATATCGGTTAAATCTCCACAATAAGCACATTTTTCAGACTGCATATTTTGTAATACTATTTTTCTTTTAATAAAGGTGTTAGAACTTTTCTTGAAATTTCTTAATGTCTAAACATTTTTACTATATTCAACCATAGTTTGCTTGAAGACTTGAGATGATTAAAGATAAAGTTGCAATTATTACTGGAGCCAGCAGTGGAATAGGATTTGCCACTGCTTTGGCCTTATCAAAGGCTGGTGCAAAAGTTGCCATAGGTGCTAGAAGAGTTGATAGATTAGAAGAACTTGCAAAAAAAATCTCAGCTAATGGTGGAGAAGTATTTTATCAAAAATTAGATGTAACACAAAGATCTGAATGTGAAAATTTTGCTAAAGCAGTTTTAGAGAAATGGGGTTCTATTGATATTCTTGTGAATAATGCTGGATTGATGCCTTTGAGTTTATTCAAAAGCCTCAAAGTTGATGAATGGGATAGAATGATTGATGTGAATATTAAAGGTGTATTGTATTCTACTGCTGCTGTAATTTCACATATGAAAGAAAAAAAATCAGGACATATAGTTAATCTTTCATCAGTAGCAGGAAGAGTAGTTTTTGTAGGTGGTAGTGTTTATTGTGCAACTAAATATGCAGTTGCAGCATTTAGTGAAGGATTAAGACAAGAGTTTAGTGTTCGCTCTAACATTAGAGTAACTAGCATTGAACCAGGAGTTGTTGCAACAGAACTTACTGATACAATTACCGATGAGTCCTTACAAGGATTTGTTGAAAATGCAAAAAAGATGGAATCTTTACAAGCAGAGGATATCGCAAATGCAATTTTGTATGCAGTTGATTCTCCATCACACGTAAATGTGAATGAGATTTTAATACGACCTACAACTCAAGCACTTTAAGTTGACAAACATTCCACACGTTGTAATTTTAGGAGGTGGATTTGGTGGACTCTCAGCTGCAAATGAGTTAAGAAATACATTATCATCATCACAAGTGAAGGTCACTGTAATTGATAAAAAAGACTGGTTTATGGTAGGATTTGCAAAATTATGGATCATAAATGGAACTCGGACTTTTGAAAATTCAACTAGATCATTAAATGAATTACAAAAAAAAGATATCAATTTCATCAAAGATGAGATTTTATCAATTAATCTTGAAGATAAAAATGTAAAAACAAAAACTCAAGAAATATCATTTGATTTTCTAATTATTTCAATGGGAGCAGTATTAGCTCCTCAAAGAATTCCTGGATTAGAAGAAAATGGATTCAATCTCTATGATCATAATCAACTTTTAGAAATTCGTGAAAAACTTGAAAGCATAGAATCTGGAAAAATTGCAATATCTATAATGGGAATGCCCTACAAATGTCCTCCAGCACCTTTTGAGGCTAGTTTATTGATAGATTCTATGCTAAGAAAAAGAGGAGTTCGTGATTTTGTGCAAATTGATTTTTACAGTCCTGCTCCTATTACTTTACCAGCTGCTGGGCTTGAAGTTAGTAAACAAATTCTTGAACTAGTAAATTCTGAACAAATTGTTTTTCATAATTCATGTAAAATAAAATCTGTTGAATCTAAAAAATTAATATTCGAAAATAGTGAAGCTGATTTTGATTTACTATTAGCTATTCCACCACATATTGCTCCCAAAGTAATTTATGATTCTGGATTGGCAAAAGAATCAGGATTTATTCCGATAGATAGAGATTGTAAGACATCGTTTGAAAATGTCTTTGCAATAGGTGATGTAACTAGTTTGACTGTTATAGAAAATATGGCAGTTCCAAAAGCTGGAATTTTTGCAGAAGGAGAAGGTATTACAGTTGCTAAAAACATTATTTCAAAAATTCAATCAAAAGAAGAATCTGCATTATTTGATGGAAAAGGTGGTTGTTTTATTGAATCAGGTAGAGGTACTGCATCTGTAATTGAAATTGACATGTTTTCACAACCAAAACCCACAACAAGTCTTACAGAGTTAACATCTAACAATCTTTCTAAAAAAATAGAATTTGAAAAAGAAAGATTATCAAAATGGCTATAATTTATTTTTCTTCGTCTTTATTTTTTATTAAATGTCTTAAAATTGCTTTGATTTCTACACTTACATCTTGAGTATTACTTGAGAGATTGAGTTTTTCAGGGATATTATTTTTAAAATTTTCATCTCCTAATTCAATACTTTTTCTTTGAACACAATCAAGATGATCCTCATCAGTAGCAGAAATTTTATGACAAATATTACAAAGTTTCATAAATTCTACTAATCAATACGACGATTTAATAATTTCATTTTGTGCCTCTGAAACGAGGGATCGTAGTCTAGCTTGGTATGATACTAGTCTGGGGGACTAGTGGTCGCAGGTTCAAATCCTGCCGGTCCCATTATAATTTCAAAACTTTTAATAAATTATCGAAATTTACTCTTGTTTTTTCTTGTTTGTATAATTTTAAAGCATCAATAATTTTTTCTTTAGATGAGTTTTTGTAAATTTTTTGAGCGGTTCTTGCAATTCCTGATCCAATGAAAAAAGCTTGAGTTATTGATGTGACATTAGATGGTTTTCTTTTTGTACTAGAACTTTCAAAATCAATTAACGCAACTTTACTCTTACCTACAATGACATGTTTAGAAATATTACTTAATTCACCGTGATCAAAACCTATTTGATCTAATCTATAACAATCTTCTAAAACACTTTTTATTGTAGATTTTAATTTTTTTACACTTCCAGTCCCACTTAACATCTCAATCCAATTACTGAATTTTTCCCCATCAAGATATTCCATAATTAAGAAATTTTTACTTACATCAAACATTTTGGGACCAACATTAACTGAATTCACTAATTTTAATAAAACACCCTCATTCTTCATTCCTTTTCTTTGAGAATCGATTCTTCTAATTTTTAGAGCAACTTCTTTGTTACCTTTTTTTGCAATGACTACAACACCCACGTATCCTTTTCCTAAAATTGCCAAATTTCCAAGTGTTGTTGGACCCCTAAAAGAAATTGATTTTATTTTTAGTTTTTCTAGTTCAGTAATTCTTGATTTGATTTGACGATTTGTTGCATTTGGATATCCTAAAATTTTTGAATAAGGCTCTTCTACAAATTTCTTAATTGAAATGAAGGAGTGTGCCATCTACTGAAATTAATTCAGCTGTTTCCTCTTTAATTGATTTGCTTAGATTTTTACTTCCTACTGACACAGTGAAACCTCGTTTAAAATCACTTTGAAGACCATTCGGTATGCCTACTTGAAGATTATTTTTCAAAAATTCTCTCATAAAATTAACTGCATCATCATATTTTCTTTTTCCTAATGAAATTATTTTTCTATCATTTCCAACCCATACTAATTCTGCATTTTTCAGATTTTTAGAAATAAAACTATGCGTACTATCTTCTCTGAAAAATTCCGGTCCTTTTTTTGCATATATTTGACTAATTTTTGTAGATTCTAAAAAAAACAAGAGATAGGCTTCTTTTTGCTGATCTGTATGAGATTTACTTCGTAATACGGTGAATCCACCCAATTCTAATTGCGTAGATAATGTAGAAGTTGCTCGTTTAATTTGACCCCAAATAATATCTGGGCTTCTAGATTTAAAATTGAATTTTACCACTAACACGTTATTCCAATATTTTTTTGAGACTTTAGATTTTTTATTCTTAAAAAATTCTAAAACTGCTTTTTCTTTGAACGCTCTTGAAATAAGAATAAACTTTCCAATATTTTCATCAGAAATGGCCGCAGCTAAATTTCTATTACTGTCAATTGGATCTATAACAATAATTGAAGTATCAAATATTTTAGAAGTTTTTCCAATAATTTGATTTTCTTTAATTTTTGAAATTGATTTTATAAGATTTTCAAAATTCCCAAACTCCAAAATTAAAACTTCTGAAATATATCCACTGAATCCTTGTTTAGCTATTTCTGCTCCATAAATTCCATTTGACTTTAGAAATGTTTTTAGAACTCTAACTTCGTTTCTCATTTTTGGAGTTAATGATTTTTCCATGAATTTTGTATGAAATGGTGATCTATCAGCAGCACTTTTCCATTCTCCAATCTTCACGTCATAAAATGGAACTATGTTGATCTTTGTATTTTTAATTTTAGCCTCAACATAAGGATGTTGAGAATATCTAACATAGGGATGATATTTTTTTAATGAATCAAAACCAATTTTTTTAGAAATTTTTTCAAATTTTTCTTCTGACACATTTTTTTTAAATTTTATAAAAATATCAATATCTGCATTTTCAGATAACCAAGTACCTTTAGCAAATGACCCACCAAATTCTAATCCAATTACTTCTGAATATTTGTTAATTTCTTTTTCAACTAAATCATATGCCAATTTTGCAATTTTCTTTTTTGATGCTTCTATAATTTTTGAAGGAATTACAGTTTTAGAAACTTTAGAAATTATTTGTTTCATTTTTTAGCTCCTATCTCCAATAAATCTGAATAAATTGGTCCATTTGGTGAAAGTATACTTTTTTTCAATTTGATATTTGAAACATTTTGTATTCCAAAATTTATCATTTTATTATCTTCCAATGCTCCTGATATATCTCCAATCTTTTTTTTAATTCTAAATACTGTGATATGAGGTTTGAATGGTTTATTTGTAAAAAATCCTAATGGTTCTAACATTTTTTCTACTTTTTTAGATAGTTGAATTAACATATTTCCACCATTATCATCTGTTCCAATCCAAACTATTCTTGGAAATTTAGGTTTAGGAAATGCACCAATTTCTTTTAGATTGACATTAAAACTTGAAAATTCTATAGTTTCAAGGGCTTGAATAATTTTTTGAGTCATTTCCTTTGAAATTTCCCCTAAAAATTGCAAAGTAAAATGCAAATTTGTTAATTCTACAGGTTTAGCATCAATATTGATATTTTCTTGAAATTTCTTAATTGAATTTATCACTTCATTATTTGTAATTTCAATTGCTACAAAGACACGCATCATAACATTTTTTGAAGTATGTTTATAATTATTTCCGGTAACTTCATAGACGAGCCTTATTTTTAATAAATATTGACAAAACTAATTGTATGTTTAACAGGAATGCCAGGAGCTGGTAAGTCTACCATTGCAGAAGGATTAGAATTCAAAGGTTATGAGACTATCAATATGGGTAATGCTGTCAGAGAAGAGGCAAAAAAAAGAAATTTAGAATCAAGTAGAGAAAATTTAGGAAAATTAATGCTTGAGCTAAGAGAGAAAAATGGACCTGGTGCTATAGCAGAACTAGTTAAACCACAAATAGAATTTTCAACTTCAAATGTAATTCTAATAGATGGTGTAAGATCAAATGATGAAATTCAAATACTAAAAAAATATGGTATAGTAAAATTATTAGCAGTTCATGCTTCTACTGATACTAGATTTGATTTTTTACAAAAACGAGGAAGATCAGATGATCCTCAAACAAAACAACACTTTGATGAAAGAGATAATCGTGAATTAGGTGTTGGGATAAGTAATTCAATTGCACTTTCTGATTATGCAATATCTAATGTTGGTATAACAAAAGAAGAATTAATTGAACAGACTTTTAAAATTATTCAAAGTTGGATACAATGAAAATTCCAACCATTAAATGTAAAGTAGAAATAACTTGCCCAGTAAATTTATCTGAAGATCTTGATAAAGTAAAACAAGCAATTTCTAATATTTTTCCAGATTTAACTATAAAGAATGAAAATTTTTCAATTAAAGCACAATCAAATGAATTAAAATCCTTGAAAAAAATTTATGAGACAATTTCTTCTTCTCAATCTCAAAAAATTTATACACGCAATTTAGAAAATAATTTAGAAGACGATAGTACTTGGTTTTTTCTAAATAAACAAGCAGCTTTTGTTGGAATAGTGGCAATATGTGATGAAGCTGAAGAATCACCTCTTGGTCCAATCAAGGTGACCCTGACTTCATCAAACATTGATGCGATAATTGATTGGATATCATTTCTAAATTAATGAAAATTAGCTAAGAAAATTCATTTCTTTTTGCCTATTTTTTTTTAGTTTGAATCTAAAATCTACTTTGTGAAACTACTCATTAATGTTCATTAAACTAGGCATAATTGTTGGAATTGTAATCTTGGGCGGCATGATATTTTCAAATGAAATTGATAGCTTTTTTCCTACTACATCTGCAACCGTGTTTGATTCTTTAAAAAATGATATGAATATTTTTGGCACCAAGGCTTCAGATTCTGTAGAACAAAGAATCGATTCATCAATTGATAAGATCGTAGATAAAACAAGTGAATTAATATCAAATGAAATTAGTAATGTTGGAGATAAAGTAAGTAATGAAATTACAGATGTTAAAGAATCATCTCAAAAATTAATTAAAGAAGAAGTTTCTAATTTTAATCCTATAGAATCTATTCAAAATATTTTTACTGGTAGTTCAAATTTAGGTTCATCTAGTAATATTTCAATTCAAAATACTGTTTCTATAATACCTGGAACTCTTTCTTTATCTACCAAACAGTAATCTGATGATAATATTCTTTTTCAATATATTGATACAACTGGAAAAACAAAAAGTGTCAATGTAGTTATTAGAACTGCATATAGAGAAATATTTTCTGGAATATTTTACACTTCAGTGTTTGATACAAATGTAAATGATGCAACAGGAATTCCATCTTACATAGATATGATTGTTGAACATGAAGATTATGGAACTGTTACTTCATCAGTTTATAATACTGGAGATTATTCAGATATTAAAATTAATGGTATATTTTCTCAATCATAATTTATTTTTTAAATAATGAAACTAGTTTTGGTAATGTTTCTGCACTAGTTTTTCTAATTATTTCATTCATTTCTTTTGACATCTCAGTATTTTCTGGATTTATTTCAATTAATGTTGCATTGTTTTGTTTTGCATAAAGTGGTAGTGTATTTGCTGGTGATACTACAAGTGATGTACCTGCTATTATCATCAAATCACATTGACTTGCAAAATCTATAGCATTTTGCCATACATCTTGAGGTAATGGTTCTCCAAACCATACAACATCAGGTCTAAGTATATTTCCACATTTACAAAGAGGTGGTAAGTTAGAAATTTCTGTTAAAATTTCTTCTTTATAGTTACAAACAGAACATTTGATCTTTACGATACTACCATGTAGCTCCAATACCTCGGAACTTCCAGATTTTTGATGTAATCCATCAATATTTTGTGTTAGAATCGTAACTTGAGCATATTTTTCTAGTTCAGCAATTGCCTTATGACCAGGATTTGCATGCGCCTGAAAAATATTTTTCCTTCTTTCATTATACCACTCCCATACTAGTTTTGGATTATCATAAAATGCATCTATTGTGGCTAATTTCATTGCATCATGATTTCTCCATAATCCATCCTTTCCTCGAAATGTAGGAATTCCACTTTCTTGTGAAATTCCAGCCCCTGTTACAAAAACAATTTTTTTATAATTTTTAATTTGATCTTTAATTGAATCAAACATTTTATTTAATTTCTATTTCTAAGAGATCTTTAGCTGTTATTACTGAATTATGAATTTTTTGTGCTTCTTTCAAATGTTCTTTTTCGTCTTTATATCTAGCTGAAAAATGTGTTAAAATTAAATTTTTCACTTTAGCATTTTTCCCCAATGTTGCAGCTTGTTTTGCAGTAGAATGACATGTATCTTGAGCTCTATCTTTTTCTTCATCTAAAAATGTTGAATCGAATACTAGATAATCACAATTCTCAAAAAATTTTTCTAATTCTATAGTTGGCATTGTATCACCAGAAATTCCAATTTTTTTACCTGGACGCTTTTCTCCTAATACTTGATTTGGCTTTATTATTTTATTATTAATTATAATATCATGGCCTTTTTGCAAATCATTCCATAGTTTTCCTTCAGGAATTTCTAATTGTTTAGCTTTATCAAGATTAAATCGTCCAGGTTTGTCTTTTTCTTCAAATAAATATGAGAAAGCGGTTATTGAATGATTTGCTTTACAGACATGGACAGAAAATTTTTCATCTTCAAATATTTTTCCTTCTTTAATAATAGTTATTAAAACAGGAAATGATAATCCAAAATTTAAGACTTTGATATTTGCTCCAATAAATTCTTCAATTCCATTTGGTCCAAAAATTTCTAATGTTTCAGTTCTATTTTGCATAGACATTGTTTGTAATAATCCTAAAATCCCTACACAATGATCTCCATGCATATGTGTAACAAACAACTTCATTTTCTTATTCCATCCTAAACCAGATTTCATAAATGATATTTGAGATGCTTCTCCTGCATCAAACATTAAGATCTCACCATCTCTTTCTAAACAAATACACGATAATCCTCTATTTTCAGTGGGTTGGGCAGCTGATGTTCCTAAGAATACAAGTTTCATTTTATCAGAATTGTTCTTGTCAAGCTTTTATGCCTATAGATGTGATATTTTTTTAATCCACTTAATTTTGAATTGAAATCCATTTCTTTTTTGTACATAATTGCTACTCTTTTTCGTTTGGGTAGGATTGAGAAAAATTTCTTTAGTATTTCTTGAGGTTTTTCTGATGTTTTTGATGCTGTTCCATATGGTAGATCAGTAACAATTCCATCAAATTTATCAGATATTTTTGATAATTCTTGAAATTCTAAGTTTAAAATTTCTGAATGATAATTATTTGTTTTAAGATTTTCTTTGGCAATTTCACACATTTTTTCATCAAAATCTAACCCAATTCCATGTATCCCCATTGATTCTGCCTCAAGTAGTGTAGTGCCTGTTCCGCAAAATGGATCACATACTGTCTCTCCTTCTTTCATTCCAATCAAATTTATCATTACCCTAGTTAATTTCCAATCCAACTCATGAGGATATTTTTTAATCTTTCTTGGTCTTATTTGTTCTTTAACTCGTTTTGAAAATCCAAAAAAGTTTTCATTATTTGTAAAAATTAAATACACTGTGATGTCTGGATTTTCTAAATTTACTTTTGCATGAGAAAATTTAGATATCATATCTCCCATAGAGCTTTCTAATTCTGGAGTGTTGAATTGATTTGATGATAAATTAACTACTCTACAAACAAAACTTTTTGCATTTTTTAAAACTCCAACATTTTCTTCATCTAAAAATAATCCTGACATTTTTCGTAAAATTTGTCCAGAAGTTTTTACAAAAGTAGCACGTTTTGATATTTCATTTCCATTTATTTTAGATTGAACAATTACTAAATTAGAAATTATTTTAATTTTAGAAAATCTATCATACATTTTTGCAATTGCAGTAATTTCATCTATTGCAAGTTCCAGATAGTCTTTAGATAAAACAAAAAAACTTTCTGGCATAATTAAATTGCCTTTGCAATGATATTAGAAATATCTACAATGGATGTTTTTCCTGGAATTGTGTTTGCACTAACAATTTTTGTAACGCCGGCTTTTTTAATTCTTTTTTCAGCATCATTTATTAAAAGTGCATGAGTACATGCAACATAGATTTTTTTACATTTTTGCTTTTTAAGAAACTGTGTAGCTTTAACAATACTTCCTCCAGTACTAATTATATCATCAACTAAAATCAAATCTCTATTTGCTACATCAATATTATTTGTTTTTATCTGAACTTTTCCTGTTTTTCTATCTCTTGTTTTCTCTAAAGCAATGTATTCTGAACCTAATTCTTTAGCAAATTCTTTAGCTCTTTCTTTTCCTCCTTGATCTGGTGATACAACTAGAGGATTTTTCAGGCTCAATTTCTTGATATATTGTACAAGTTCAGTAATTGCTGACACATTCTTTGTTTTTATCGTAAAATGTTTGAAACCTATCATACTGTGAATATCAACAGCTATAATTTTTGACGCACCAGCACCTTTGAATAATTTTCCAAGTACTTTCATAGTTACAATCTCTCCTGGTAGAAATTCTCTATCTTGTCTTGCATATCCCATATATGGAATTACAGCAATTACTTCAGAAGATGTTTCTTTAGCTTTTGAAATTAGTAATAATGCCTGAATTAGATTTGTATCAACTGGAGGATAAATTGATTGTACTACAATAGCTCGATTTTTAGATATTTTTCCATTTAGTGTTATCTTACTCTCACCATCAGCAAAAATTCTAATTTCTGATTTTACAAGATTTGCCTTTATTTTTTTAGATAGTTTTTTTGCTAGATCTTCAGAAGATTTACCTGCAATTACTGATAATTTATTCAACAAGAAAATGTGAATTAATGGGATTCTTAAGTTTTGAGAAGATCACTCACTTTCGCCACTACCGTGACCAATATCCCCAATACCGTATTTTTTGATTACCTCGTTTCTTTGTTTATTGAGTTTATCAATCTCTTCTTTTTCACGTTTTTCGTCTCCTTGGTATACTGTTCTAATTGGCCATGGAATTCTAATATCATATTTTTTGAATTCTTCGTACATAATCATTCTCATGTCTGTTTTTGTTTTGAATTGGGCACCATAATCTTTAACAAAAAGCCAGAATGAAAAATCTAACGCAGAATCATTAAACTGATTGAATCTAACAACTGGTTGATTAATTTCAACATGAATATCTTTGTCACATCCGCAACTTGGTTTATTTTTTTCTAAATATGGACATTTTAATTGTACAACGAGATGTCTACCTTTATCATCCATTACTTCTTTCATTGCACGCTTTCCAATTTTTACCAGAATGGCTGAAACTTGTTTAGGATCATTAAGATAAGAAACTCCTACTTCTACAATTGCAGGTACCATCTTAATCTCTTTAGAGAAATTAATTATCTGGGCACTCACTAATTGTCTTGTTGGAA
The DNA here is from genome assembly GCA_029250275.1 of Candidatus Nitrosopumilus sp. Taxonomy (GTDB): domain Archaea; phylum Thermoproteota; class Nitrososphaeria; order Nitrososphaerales; family Nitrosopumilaceae; genus Nitrosopumilus. The sequence continues at coordinate 116,050 of JAPFBP010000001.1, forward strand.
TTACTGCAACTGATTCATTTAATGCATCTCGAATGTATGTAACTCTGGGTGTAATCTTGTGCACATATCCATTATATCCAGATTCAAGCTTTACACGCTCACCCTCAGCAAATATCTTATCTTTTCGAATTAGAATATATGCAAAATAATTCTGCATTGTTTCTTGTAATGCTAATCCAATTCCAATTGCTAAACCTCCTGTAGCAGTTGCAAGTACAATTAGATCAATTCCCCACCAACTAACAACTCCAATTATTACAGCTCCAAAAATTCCTAGAGGTAATATCTGAGAAAATGACTTTGGAAGATTTTTTCTTTTTCTAGCTGCATATCCAGGTGGTTTTGCACCGGGAATTATTGGATCAAAACTCGATAGTCTTTTTTCTTCTCTCCATGTATCAATTGGATAAATTTCTTCTAATTCTTGTCCTATTCTAAGTTTTTTTCCTGATTGATTATTACCAGAGATACATTTTTTAAAATAATTCAAATACTTCTGTTTTTCAGATTTTTTCCATTTTTCAAATGGTTCTTTGACTAATTGTTCATAACTACCGATAGGTAGTCCTTTAGTTGTTCTAAATTCTTCAAGCAAATGTCTTCCCTCTTCCGTTTTTAAATTATTTTGAAACTCTTCATTTGAAATATCTTCTGGTGTATTTTGAGGTGGAACCCATTTGAATAATTTATGGAATAAATCATCATCATCTGCAAATCCTCTCATTTCTTTCCACATTTCATAATCTTCTTTTTCTAGACTGGTTTTCTGGCGTTTTGTTAGAATTATGGGTATTAAATTAGCAATTGTGTATCCTATTACCAGTATATTGATTGTATTGAGAATTTTTGAAAATGTTCCAGCAGGAGTTAGTTTTACCTCTACTGTTTCTATTATCCCATTATTTTTACTATTCATTATTGCTGTATTAGAAATAGTTTCTTTAACTTCATCAAAAACATCAAAAGATTGAATGTATACATTCATGCTTGTAATGAGAATTATTGCAAAAAACGGTAAAACACTTACTCTAACAAATCTTGAAAGATGTGGTCTTGTATAGTTGAATTTTTGAGACTTAACCCACTTTGAAAAACCACGATAAACTAGTATAATTCCTATTATTCCGATTATCAAAACAGCAAATGCAAGTTGTAATGATTCAGATGATCCAATAATTTCAGAAACTGTTTGAAATTCACTATCTTGACCAGTTACAGCTCCAATAATTTGATCCTCTACCATGCTACTATTTTACTTCCTGTTCTTGAATACAAAGGTAACCTCTATTATCATTTCTAATTTCACTATTATCTAATTTTTGTACATCATTAAACTCATGCGTAAAAAGTCTGTAACGTTTAACAATGGTAAACGTACTAATTATAAAATGACCTATCAAGAAACAGTATGGGATAATTCACCATCTCTGAAATCTTACACATTGTCAAATTTTCGTACACTTCCTCAAATTCAAAAACTAAGTAAGGAAACTCAATTTGAGATGGAAGTTGTAGGAAACGTTTTACCTTTCAAAGCAAATAATTATGTTGTTGAGCAATTAATTGACTGGAATAATATTCCAAATGATCCAATCTTCGTCTTAACCTTTCCTCAAAAAGGAATGTTAAAACCAGAACATTATGAAAAAATGGCAACTGCATTAAAAAATAACTTTAATAAAAAAGAAATTACCGCAATAGCAAATGAAATTCGTTTACAATTAAATCCACATCCTGCAGGTCAAATGGAGCTGAATGTTCCAATGTTAAAAGATGGAACCAAGTTGTATGGAATGCAACACAAATACAAAGAAACTTGCCTCTTTTTCCCTAGTCAAAGCCAAACATGTCATGCATATTGTAGTTTTTGTTTTAGATGGCCACAATTTGTCGGTATGGATGAAATGAAATTTGCTATGCATGAGGGAGAACAATTGGTTCAATATGTAAGAGAACATCCAGAAATCTCTGATGTGCTTTTCACTGGTGGCGATCCAATGATAATGAAAGCAAAAATTTTCTCAAAATATGTTGATACTTTAATTGATGCTAAACTTCCAAATCTAAAAACAATTAGAATTGGAACAAAGGCATTAGCATATTGGCCATACAAATTTTTAACAGATTCTGATTCTCAAGAAATGTTAGATCTTTTTAAAAAAATTGTTGATAGCGGATTACATCTTGCATTTATGGCTCACTTTAATCATTTGAACGAATTATCAACTGATGTAGTGAAAAATGCAATTAAAGAAGTAAGAAAAACAGGAGCACAAATCAGAACTCAATCTCCTCTATTAGCACATATCAACGATGATGCAGAAATGTGGGCTAAAATGTGGACCAAACAGGTTCAGTTGGGATGTATTCCATACTACATGTTTGTAGTTAGAGATACAGGGGCTCAACATTACTTTGGAATTACTCTGGTAAAGGCTTATGAAATTTTCAAAAAAGCATATTCTTCAGTTAGTGGATTAGCTAGAACTGTTCGTGGACCAAGTATGTCTGCTACTCCAGGAAAAGTACATGTAATTGGAACTGCAAATTTAAATGATCAAAAAGTAATTGTTTTACGATTTTTACAGGGTAGAAATCCTGATTGGGTACAAGTACCATTCTTTGCAAAATATGATGAAAATGCAATTTGGTTAGATGATTTGAAACCTGCACTTACTGAAAAATTTTTCTTTGATGATGAGATGAAAAATTTCCAAGCAACACATCCAATTGAAGATTATCCTGAATCTTAGAATTAACCTGACTAACTTGACAATTCTATCTTACAAGACACTATTAGTAAAATAACTTGTAAAAATTATCAAATTGAATATAGATCAAGTATTACAAATTATTAAAGATGAAAATATATCATTCATAGATTTTTGGTTTGTAGATATTTTTGGTGAACTTCATAGTGTTGGAATGCCAAGCTATGCAATTGATAAAAATAGTTTTGTAAATGGTCTTGAAAAATTAGATGCGAGTTCTATTGTTGGATTTAAATCTGTGAATAATTCGGATATGATTCTATTACCTGATCCATCATCATTTAGAATTCTTCCACAAGAATATGATCCTGGAACTCGTAAAAATGCAAGAATATTTTGTGATCTTTACGATGGTAGTACAAATAAAGAATCTCGATATAATCGGGACTCGAGAGGAATAGCACGTAAATCATCAGAAAAACTTCAGGAATTTGGATTAACTCATACTAATTGGGGTCCTGAAATAGAATTTTTTGTTTTTGATGCCATCAATGTTTATCCATCACCTTATGCTGCAACTCATGCTGGAGGAGGTTCAGGCTATTCTATAGAATCTAAAGAATCGCCATGGGCAAAAGGAAATGTAAGTACTGCAATATCTTTCAAGGAAGGATATTATCCATCACAACCCAAAGATACTCTCGCTGGATTTCGAAAAGATGTATGTGATGATTTGTATCATTATTTTGGAATAAAAATTGAAGCTGAACATCATGAAGTGGCAACTTCTGGTCAATGTGAAATTAATTTAGTTTATGATGAAATGATTACAATGGCAGATAATGTAATTGCTGTCAAAAATTTAGTAAAAGTTAAAGCAAAAAGAAAAAATAAAGTTGCAACATTTATGCCAAAACCAATTTTTGGTGATAACGCATCTGCTATGCATACTCATCAAAGTTTATGGAATAAAAATACGAATGTAATGTATGACAAAGATGATGATTTAGCACAGATGAGTCAAACTGGAAGATATTATGTTGGAGGAATTCTAAGTCATGCTGCAGCATTATGTGCAATTTCAAATCCTACTACAAATTCTTATAAACGTCTTGTTCCTGGATTTGAAGCACCAGTCAATATTTGTTGGGGATTAGCTAATCGTTCTACAGCTATTAGAGTTCCTATGTATAACAGAAATCAAGAAAAAAGTAAAAGAATTGAATATCGTGTACCTGATCCAACTGCTAATATCTATCTCTTAGAGGCTGGACTATTATTAGCAGGATTGGATGGAATAAAAAATAAAATTGATCCGGGAGATCCTATTGAAGAAAATGTATACAAGCTTTCTTCAGAAAAGAAAAGAGAATACAATATTGGTGCTTTACCTATATCATTAAAAGCTGCACTTGATTCTTTGGCTAGTGATTCTAAATTTTTAGAAGATGTTTTCACAAAAGATTTCCTTGAAAAGTATTCTGAATTAAAATATAAAGAATATTCTGCATTTGCACAAACTCCTACGGCCTGGGAAGTTTCAATGTATATAGATGCATAATTGGTACAAACATGAATTATTTCATGAAAATTAGTAGAACATTTTTAATTATGGTAATTGGCTTTTTTGAAATATTTATAATTGACAATTCTTAGTACAACAAATTTTTTTTATAAAAGGGGAAGATATAATTTTCAAGATTGATTATAATTTAATTTTTAACTTTGATAATTAATGGTCTTCTTATATTCTAAAAATTATAACTCAAAACATGGCAAGTTTAAAAAAAATTCTAGTCCCTTTTGATAGATCTCCAAATTCTATTAGAGGATTAGATAGTTCTATTGAAATTACAAAAGGCGGTGATGCTGAAATCACGGGATTTTATGTATTTCATTTACCTATAGATGCAAGAATAAAGTATCCTAAAAAATGAAAGATGAAGCACAAAATAAAGCTGTTAAAGCTATTGGTTCTGCAATGAATAGAACTCAAAAGGCCGGTGCCACGTTCAAATACAAAACTGGTGGTGGACATACTGGTTCTAAAATTGTCAAATTTGCAGAAAAAGAGAAATTTGACATGATTGTTGTTGGTGCACGAGGTGTAGGTAGGGTAAAAGAATCATTTCTTGGAAGTACATCAAACTATGTCATGCACAAAATAAAAGTTTCAGTATTAGTAGTAAAATAGTTAATCAATTTTTTTACATTTTTTCATATCCTTGATATTCTATGTAATAACCTACAAGTATAGGAATTTGAAAAAATATTATTGGTGTAGAATATGATAGAAAATAATTATGATATTTTAGGAATTATAGAAGGTTCAACTGAAAAAGAAATTAGAGATGCGTTTAGACGATTAGCACTACAATTTCACTCAGATCGTGGAGGAGAAAATGAACAATTTATCAAAATTAAACAAGCATACGATGATCTAAAAATTGGTAAGAAATATCCGGAGACAGATTATGAAAAATTAACAAATTCTAAAGTTTATTCAGGTGATTCTGAGGTTGATGTTAGAAGAAAAAATCAGATTTTAGGTCAAGAATTATTCAAAGAAATGAAATCTGCAGAAGAATGGGCTTCAGCATTAAACAGATCAAACTCTACTGGATCACGATTGTTTGGATCAAAAACTCTTGGTGAAATTGAGTTAGAAAGAAAAGCAACTGGAGCTTTATCGATAAAGGGAAATTTTATGGCAGGAAGTTTAACTTATGATGGTTCCATAATAATGCAAGGTAGCATTTCTAGTCCATCGTGGACCCAAGAATATCAAACAAATATTCATCTAACACATGGTGATTTCAAATTTATCAATCCATTAGAAAATAAATATAAAATTGATAATGGTGCTAAAATTATTGTAGATAATGGTAACGTAGTTGTTGGAAATGTTTACGGTAGAAAATTTCGAGTTGAAGATTCTATACGTGTAGGCGTTTTTCAAATTCAAGAACATAGAACTCACATTTCAGCTCTAAATGGAAAAATTATTGCAGAAAATCTTACAAATACTGTATTACTTGAAGCTGATTCAATTATTGTTCTGAATATAGAAGATGATGTAATATTATCTGCAAGAGAAATTTTATTTTATGGAGGAAAACTTACTTTTAATTCAGTTATTGAATTAAAACAAGGCGGGTCAATACGATTCTTTGAGAATTTTTCTATTCAAGGTCTAAGTGGTGATGCAATAATTAAACTTGAAAATGGAAAAAAAATACGATTATTTAATCTTAAAACTAAAAAAATCAAAGATTTAGCTAATGAGTTTGTACCTAACAAAGAAAATTACAATAAAGATGATACTATGGTTGGCAATGGATTTACAATTACATATGAAATGCTAGATAATCTCTCACTGAAATCTACCAAAAAACAAAAACAAGGTTGGGTCTCAAAATTTGGATTTTCTAAAAAATAATTAGGTTTGAAACTTATTTTTATGCCTGATAATGACCATTTCTGATAAATATACCTAATTTTAAAAATTATTTGTGAAAAAGATAGAGGCTATAATTAAACGAAAAAATTTTCCTATAATTAAAACAAATTTGAATGCAGTTGGCACATACATTATTGATAAACGAAATTTGGATGATAGCCATATTTACGATGAGTCGCGAGGTTCTCGTGTAGGTTCAACTAGTTTAAAGTCAATACCTCTAGCAAAAATAGAAATTGTAGTTTTAGATAAAGATGCAAGAAAAGTTGTTGAACTGATTTCAAAAAATTCTGGTTTGTCATCAAATCATGGAGGCAAAATCTTTGTTTCTGAAATGGAAGAAGTTGTAGACATGGAAACTCTTGACGGACAACAAGATCTTGAAATATATTTAGATGAAAAATTAGGATCAAAACCATTACCAAAGCGTAGTAGATTTGTTCCATTACAAAAATTTACTTTACATAAATTACAAGTAACATATGAAGAGAATAAAGAATCACTTCGAAACGATTATCGAATAAAATCTTTTAGTGATTTTGTAAATTATTGTATTATGAAATCTATCCCAATTTTGGAAAAACAACTAAAAAATCCTACAATTGTTTATGAAAATAATTTTGGCAATTTTTAATTAATAATATCCGTTAAACAAAGCTAATCCTACCAAAGTCATACCAATTGTTGCAAGTGTTAACTTTGCAATCATAATTTTAGATATTTTCATATGGATAAACCAAAAATGATGGGTCCTACAATTACCCCGACTATTACTGCAATCTTGAGATAATCTTTACCGTGAAGTGGTTGCATCTTCTTTCTATGAAATAATTTACTTTTACGCAGATTCATGATGATTACTTAGATTGTTTCTTCCCCTTCATTACCTGTTGCAATGTCTATTGAACGTAAGATTTGTGAAACAAAAATTTTACCTACTCTTCCTTTATCTTTGATAATGCCTATTACTTCGTCTTCTTTTGTATCTGCAATTATGACTTCTAATTGATATTTGTCATTAAATTGAGGAACAAAAATCGCACTTCCTTTTGATGCGTGAATTTCAGGACCTGGTCTCTTTCCTCTTCCTCTGACTTTGACAACTGTGAGGCCACCTATGCCTATTTTTTTTAATCCTTCACTAATTGCCATTACGTCATTTTCTCCAAGTATAACTTGTATTTTGAGCATTTAGTTATTGTAATTTCAATTACACAAATATAATTTCTGCTTTTGATAGTCAAATGATAATCATTTGTTAATCAAATTTAGACATTGTTATTAATTCTAAATCAATATTCTTTTCAATGGTACTTGATTCTGGAGACACAGCATGGATGCTTGTTGCTGGAAGTCTTGTATTGCTTATGATCCCTGCTCTAGGTCTGTTTGAATCAGGACTTTTAAGAAAAAAGAATGCAACTTCTATTTTCATGCAAATTTTCTTTGGTCTGGCAATGTTGAGTGTCATGTGGTTTATTTTTGGATTTAGTTTATCTTTTGGAGAGTCCACTTTGGGGTTGGTCGGAAATCTAGATTGGGTTTTTCTCAAAGGAATTCCATCTAATGCTCCATTAGAACAATATGCTCCAACAATTCCTGGTATGTTATTTGTAAAATTTCAATTAATGTTTGCAGCAATTACTCCGCTATTACTTACAGGAACAATTGCTGAAAGAATGAAGTTTAGTTCATTTGTTATATTTATTGCAGCATGGTCTATGCTAATCTACTACCCTCTTGTTCATTGGGTTTGGGGTGGAGGTTGGTTGGCACAATTTGGTGTAGCTGACTTTGCCGGTGGCATTGTAATTCACACTAGTGTGGGAATGGCAGCGTTAGCTGCAGCACTAGTACTTGGTAAGAGAAGACATTATGGTCCTGCAATAATGATTCCTCATAGTATTCCACTAGCTGTACTTGGTTCTTCTTTATTGTGGCTTGGTTGGTTTGGATTTAATGCTGGAAGTGCTCTTTCTGCATCTGGTGGAGTCGCAGGAAATACTGTAATTGTAACTCACATGGCATCTTCAATTTCTGCTTTAATTTGGGCTGGTCTTTCTTGGATAAGAACAGGAAAGCCATCTGTTATTGCAACAATTAACGGTGCAATTGCAGGTCTTGCAGGAATTACACCTGCATCTGGATTTGTTAGTGTTGAACATGCATTTGTTATTGGAATAGCTATTGGTGTTCTCTCATACTCTGGAGTGGTGTTATTCAAAGAAAAACTAAAGATTGATGATGCACTTGATGTCAGCTCTGTTCACGGAGTTGCAGGTATTGTTGGTGCACTAGCAATTGGTATATTTGCAAGCAGCGTAATTAATCCTGGAGGACCTGACGGACTGCTCTTTGGAAATCCTGATCAATTATGGATTCAAGCTGTAGGTGTTGGTGTTGCAGGTGCAATGGGCTTTGGTGGAACTTGGATAATTTTACAAATAATGAAACATCTAATTGGAATTAGGGTTTCACCTGAAGTAGAAGACATTGGTTTGGATATCAGTGAACATGCAGAATCTGCTTATTCTGATGAAGAAGAGTTTATGTTAGATATGGATGATTATACAGATGAGTTACAGGATAAAGATGAAATCTTATTCAAAAAGAAATATTCTGGTAAGAAACAATGACTGTTAATTATGATGAACTATCAAAACAAGTTCTTGATTTAGATACTCAAGTTAGATTTGCAGGTGTTGCAAATAGTAAAGGTGTGATGATTGCTGGTGGCCATAAAGAGAATATAGAAAAAATCTTAGATGGTGATAATGTTAACATGTCAATTCACTATGCATTACAAAAAAGAGATCTTTATACAAATTTAGCATATAAAATTGGTTCAGAACTATCATCAATAACTGAATATGAAAAAGTTACGATGATTAGTATTCCAATTAATTCTAATGAATTGTTTATGGTTAGTACAGAACCAAGAACAGATTATTTAAAAATTATTGATTTTATTTATTCTGCTATAAATTCTCAAAAATAGAGCCAATTTAGGCATGAAATATCTAATTTTTCATATTAAGTAATACTGGAATTATTTTTTTCTTTTAACTTCAAAATACTATAATCGTATTTCTTTTTCATTTCAATAGAACAAAATTGTGTAAATTTGTATTCCTCAAAGTCTTTTAAAATTCCATACAAATTACTACCAATAACCATACTATTTTTTGGACAAAATGAATTAATCTTAAAACATCTATTCACTGTAGGTCCAAAAACATCTGATATGTTGGAAGTAGTGCTTTCAGCTACCTTTACTGAACCACACGTAACACTAATTTTGTAATCTAATCCATCTATATTTTTTGCATTAAGTTCATTTTTTAATTCGTCATGAGATTCAATCATAGATAAACAACATTCTAACATGTTTTTCATTGCTTCAGAATCAAGAGAATCAATATTTGGAAATCTAAACATTAAAGCATCTCCAATATTTTTTATCACTTTACCATTATATTTATGAATAATTTTTGCCATAAAATTTAGAAAAATTTCATACATTTTAGAAACATCATCATCTGATAATTTAGATGATATTATAGTAGAATCTGTCATATCAACTACACCTACACAATCATTTTGTATACGTTGAGAAAACTTTAGCAACATATCACCTTCAATTTTTGCTGAGTGGAGCATTACCATTGTTGGTGATGTCAAAAGTAAAGAACAACGTTCTGTTGATTTTACTACTACAGTATATGATAATCCTGAAAAAACATCTCATGCAACTTATACAAATCCAGCTCAAAGACTAACAACATATTACGAATTAATGCTATTCATTATTCTTGTTCCAGGTATAATGTTCATCATTGCATTTGCATGGTTAAAGAAAAAACCTAAAATCAAAGATGAAACATCAGGCGCTGTAAAAATCTAAAATAATAAAAAGAAATTAAAAATTGTTGAACTAATCTAATCGATTAATTCAGTCCAACCTTTGACGAAGACTGAGTTCTTGTAGAGTGGAACTGGTTGTCCAACTGTAAAGTCCATTGGTCGCATCCAAAAGATTGCTTTTGTTGGGCATACACCAATGCATGCACCATCTGAAATACATCTTTCTGGGTAGAAGACAAATGCTTTACCTCTTTTCCAGCCTTCAACTGGTTTTACTCTTAGTACATCTGGTCCAAGTGTGGTACAGATTTCTACACATAGTGCGCATCCGATACACATTTGTTCGCTGATGTCTGGAATTATTCCTACTGGCATAACAAAATTAATTCATGATTTGGTCTTAATATAATTTACCTAAAAATATTGGACTATAACGCCGTTTGATATTTTATAACGGCGTTTCAATTTTTGATCGCTATAATAAAGATCTCATGATAATTCTCATTCATTCTAAATTTCAACCTATTTTATTCAATGTATCAATAATCAAATTATTTCCCATTTTTTTAAGAAAATAAATGCCAGTTTTTTTTGATTTGATGATATGTTTTCCTCCTGGTGATAGAACCCAATCATCATTTTCTTTTTTTCGTGCCATTCCAGTAATCACAACTGATGATTTAGTTTGATTTCCAATTGATGAGAGTAACATTAGACATGAATTAATGAATATGGCAGATTCTAATTCGTCAAATAAATTGTACAATCCATTAAATGAGTCTATAATTATCAAAAATCTTTCCTTTGACACATTGGAAATAATTTCTGAAATTTTTTCTTTCCAATTTGTTTTATTTGGATGAAAAATTACTACATTTTCTTTTTTTTGAATCATTCCAGATTGAACATATCCGGTATAAAGTAAATCCATATCAATGAAAATTATTGGATCTTCAGTAGAATTGATCAATTTATCAAGAAATTCTAATTTGTGGAAAGGTTTTGAACATAAAACAATGTTTGGATTATTTTGTTCAAATTTAATTTGAATTTGTATTAAATCATTATCTATAATTTGTTCAGGATTTTTATCCAACATTACACTAGTATTTTACAGATATAATAATGAATTTAGTATCAAAAAATATTTCAGATGATTTTCCAACCTCAGAGAAAATCTATCTAAACAATGCATCTGTTTCTTTAATGCCTACTCAAAGTATTGAGGCGATGAAAGAATTCCTCATCACTTATAATTCTATTGGTCCTGATTCAAAAGAGTCTGAACCTTTTGTTAATGAAAAACTACGGAATATAAGAAAAACCATTGCAAAAATTATTTCTTGTCAACCTGATGAAGTTGTTTTAACTCAAAGTACTACTGATGGAATCAATTTTGTAGCAAATGGATTATCTTTTGATGATAATTCTAACATCATAATTCGTGGAATGACACACGAACATCATTCTAATTTTTATCCATGGATGAAATTAAAGGAAAAAATTTCAATACAAAATCTACCTATTGACAATAATGGTTTTTTTAAATTAGATGATTTGGAATCTTTTGTTAACAATAATACAAAATTAGTTGCTCTTAGTCATGCTCTGTATAACACGGGTGCAATAATGCCTGTAGAAGAAATAGGAAAAATTCTTGTAGACAAAGTTCCATTTTTCATTGATAGTGCACAAACTATAGGATGTATTGGAGAAATTAATGTCTCGAAAATTAAATGTGATTTTATGTCATTTAATGGATCTAAATGGCTTTGTGGTCCTATGGGTACAGGATTATTTTATTGTAAAAGAAATTCTAGTAAATTATTAGAACCAAAAACTATTGGTGGTGAATCTGCAATTATTTATGATGATTCAAAATTAGCATACAAAGAATTGCCAGATAAATTTCAAACTGGATTTAGAAATTATGTGGGAATTGTTGGATTAGAATCATCTGCAAATTATTTATTAAAATTTGGAATGAATAACATACGCAAAAAAAATCAATGTCTATCAAATCTTTTTAGAGAAGAATTATCAAAAATTCCAAATATTATTCTATATGGACCTGAGGATCAAAATGTTAGAACAAGTATTGTTTCTTTTAACATCAAAGGATTTGATTCACAACAAGTTGTTGATAAACTTGAAAAACAAAATATCGTTTTAGCTGTAAGGGAAATAATGGATATAACGATAGTACGAGCATCGCCACACTTTTTCAACATTGAATCTCAGATACTTGATGTAATTGATGCGATAAAGAAACTATAGGTTTTCTTGCTCTTCTATTACCATCATTGTTAGTGTTGATTGAACTTTACTAATTCTTCTAATTTTGTTGGTAATGATTGTACGTAATTTTTCAGCATCATCAGTGATTAATTTTAAGACAATATCGTATACTCCGTATACTCCTTGAATCTCAAATTTCATATCTTCTTCTGCAAGAATTTCTTTGACTTCTTTGATGATTGATTCATCTGATCCTAAATCAGAATTCAATAGAACATATGCTATAGGCACAAGTGGGTTTTCCATGAGACTGTATTTAACTTTTCATTGTTCAAAATTGATTAATTACCAATACATTCTGATAATGTGAAACCAATAGATTTGTCACTTACAATATCTGAATCTATTCCAAGTTTTCCTGGATCTCCAACACCACAATTCATTGGTTGGTCTGATATAGAACATGATGGGTATAATCTTGAACTTTTATTCCTAAGTTCACATACAGGTACACATCTTGATGCACCATATCATTTTGTCAAAAATGGTTTAAAAATCCATCAAATTCCACTTGATAGACTTATTGGAAAAGCTATTCTGATTAAACTCAAAAAACTAAAGAACACTCCTATTACAAAATCAGATATCACATCATTTGAAAAAAAGAACGGTAAAATCCCAAATAATTCTTCAATTTTTTTCTTTACAAATTGGCAAAAAAATCTGAAAAAAAAAATTTATTTTACTGAAAATCCTGGACTGGATTCATCATCTGCAAAATATCTTATATCAAAAAAAATTAATCTGGTTGGTATTGATTCACCTAGTATAGATCTTGGAAAAGATGAATCATTTACCGTACATCATATTTTGTCAAAAAACAATATTTTGATAGTGGAAAATTTAGCAAATCTCAACAAAATAAAGTCTATGAAATTTAATTTTACAATTCTTCCTTTAAAATTAAAAGATACAACAGGCTCACCTGTTCGTGCAGTAGCATCATAATTACATCCTTTTTTCGTAATATTAAAAATACAGAGAAATTCTAAATCTTACATGAGTAAACCTGGGAATATTTGGAGAAAGGTTCATGGAAAAATTACTAAAAAACCAACAAACTTTTCTTGGCTAATTGAAGGAAAATTGGCAGGTTCAGGCATACCTACAAGTTCTGATGAATTTGATTGGCTTCTAAATCAAGGTATAAAATCAATTGTAACTATGACTGAGCAATCATTACCTGATGATTGGATACAAAATATTGGATATCTTCATGTACCAACACCTGATTTGACATCTCCTGACATGGATAGAATAGATTCAACAGTAAATTTCATACATGAACAAATTAAAAATGATCAAACTGTACTGGTCCATTGTGCAGCTGGAATGGGAAGAGCAGGAACAATACTTGCATGTTATTTTATAAAATACAAAAAATTTTCAGCCATTGATGCAATTAAAAAAATTCGAGATGAAAGACCTGGCTCAATTCAATCTGAAGTGCAAGAACTAGCTATCGGATTTTATGAAAAACATGTGAGAAATTAGTTTAAATAAATTCTGAAACTAATTTTTCATTTACAATTTTAATTTTCAAGGTTTTGTTTTCTTGAAAAAATAAAGTCAATCCACCGTCTGCATCAGGATCTTCTATTTTAACAAGTTCTAACATTTTGATTGGATAAAATTTTTCCATTCATATCACCTATTCTGGAATTGATATGGTCTCAATTTTACCATCAACTGCTTTTATGAACATAAACCTATTGTCTTTGAAGATAAATGTAATTCCATCTTCTTTATCTGGTTCTTCAACTTCAAGTATTGGTTGTCCTAACAGACCATCGTATTTTGCCATTAATTAATACCGAATAAAAGTTCCTTATATCCCTAATTAATTTTGATTTCAATTTCACTAGAACTATTTTTGACACTTCCAGTTCCTATAAAATCATGTTTTTGCCAAGATGCAAAAGCTTCTGCTCCAATCTTGTGTTTACCTTTTCCCAAATCTGATGCTTTGAATACAAATTTCTCATTAAAGTCAAATAATTCCTGTCTAACTTCTTCCTCTGATAATCTGATAAATGGTTCAAAATTTTTGGCTATCTGTACCCAAATTCGTCTATTTTTCATTGGATTGACTAATTTTGGATTTCTGGTCCAAAATATTGCTGCCTTTCTGTAAGTATCAATAGTTCTTCCTAATTCCTTCTTTCTTAATCCACTTGTTGTCAATTTTATACCATATTTCAATTTGAATGAAACATCGTTATTGTTGTAGGCTTTAGTCCAATTAGCCTCATTGAAGGCGTTTCTAAGGTCTCCTTCAACTAAAAATTGAACATTTATCTCAACATTTTCATCTAACGAGTATTCATCCTTAGATTTTACTAATTCAATTACTGAAATCTTACTTTCTCCCATTGCTACCGCTCATAATGATTTATATCCGCAATAAGTGCTTTTTCTGAATACATGAACGCACAAGTAATTAGTTCTGAGCCTAAAGAAATCAGTCTTTCAATCACTGAAACTGATATAGGAATTCTATACTTAATTCAACATGAACTTTTAGCAGCATCAAGTGTGAATTTTGCAGGTGTCATTGTAAAACATCCACTCACCAACGAATGTTGGATGAGAGTTAATTCTAGTTCAAAACCACTCGGTGAAATTAAAAAAGCAACTGAATCAGTAATCAAAATGGCTCAAGAATTCAATAAATTATTTCATTCTCAAATTAAGGTAAACTAGATTGAAGTTTTGCCCCAAATGTGAGGTCAAATTAAAAAATAGTGGATCGGGTCTTCAATGTTCAAAATGTGGTTATACTGAAGGAGAAAAAGCAAAAGTAATAAAAAAAATTACTACTGAAGAAGAACCAGATTTTTCATTACTTGCTTTTGAAGGAAATGAAGGAGAAGAATCTAATCCAACTCTCAAAATAAACTGTGAAAAATGTGGACATGATGAAGCAGTAGGTTGGATGTTTCAAACTAGAAGTGCAGATGAACCTACAACTAGATTTTATCGTTGTCAAAAATGTAAATACACTTGGCGTGATTACACATAAGGTTTAACTGGAACATAAAGACAAGAAAATTGATTTGACTTTTGGAGCAAAAACAAGTGGATCGGATGATCTAAAAGCTATCATTTCTACAATATCCACACTTGTTGAAGAAGCAACTTTTGTTGCAACTGCAGAAGGAATTACTTTTAGAGGAATGGATCCATCACATGTAGCTCTTATTGATATTTCATGGCCTAATTCTGCATTTGAAAAATATGAATGTGATAGTGATATTAAATTTGGAGTAAGAATTGATGAATTTTCAAAAATTATCAAAAGAGCTGATAAAAAAGATAGCATTGAGATTAGTATTTCTGAACAAAACATGTTACTTGTAACAGTTGGAAAAAATAAAAAATATAAAATGCGTTTAATTGAAAGTTCTACAACTAATACACCATTACCAAAAATTCCTTATGATTCAAAAATCGTTTTGACTTCTTCAAAGTTTGACAAAATTCTTGGTGATGTACAAGTTGTATCTGATTATCTTACAATACAAACATCTGATTCTAAAGGAGACTTTTCAGGAAAAGGTGATTCTGGAGAGGTTGTAATTGAACTAGACAAAGATGATAAAGAAATTGAAGAAATTTCTTCAAAAGCAGACAGTATTGGTACTTACAGTCTTGAATATCTAAATCCTGTAGTAAAAGCAGTGGGTTCCAATGCAGGCTCAATTACATGCGAATTTTCAAGCGCAAAACCGCTTAGAATTGAATTTAAAGTGGCAAATATTGGTAGAATTCACTTTTACTTGGCTCCACGCGTAGAAAGTTAAAGCATTTAAAGATTAACTAGTTCAGGTATTTTGAATTGAGACTTGTAATAAAATATGGTGGAACATCAATTTCTACTGCAAAAAATATTCAAGATATATCTACCTATCTTAATGAATTATCAAAGAAAAATCAAATTGTAGTTGTTTGTTCTGCAACTAGTGGAACTACTGATGATTTAATTGAAATTTCTGAATCAATAAAAAAAGAAAATAAATCAAAAGCAGAACAACTTGCATCAAAAATTACTAATAGACATAAACAATTAGCTAAACAGACAATCAAGAAACCTGATATAAGAAAAAAATTACTTTTAAAATATAATGAAGACTTTGCTGAACTTGTTGCATTAATTGATGGAATGGTACTATTGGGTGAAGTAACACCTAGAACAATGGATTATTTATTTTCATTTGGAGAAAGATTATCAATAAAATTAGTTTCATCTGCAATAAATGATTCTGGAATAAAATCAATTCCTTTTACCGGTAAGGAAGTAGGAATTGTTACTGATTCTAATTTTAGTGAAGCAAAACCACTCATGGATACAACTCGATTAAGAGTATCAAAAACTATAGATGCTCAATTATCAAAGAAAATAATCCCAGTTGTAGGAGGATTTGTTGGTGCTGATCAACATGGACATGTAACTACTTTTGGCAGAGGAGGTTCTGATTATTCTGCAACAATTGTAGGTTCTTGTATTAAAGCAGATGAGATTTGGTTGATGAGTGATGTAGATGGTTTAATGACCGCAGATCCAAAGATTGTAAAAAATGCAAAATTACTCAAAGAAGTATCTTACATAGAAGCAATTGAAATGGCTTTGTTTGGTGCAAAACAAATTCATCCACGTACATTTGAGCCTCTATTAGATAAGAAAATCCCTATAAAAATTAGAAATTCTTTCAATACAAAAAATGAGGGAACTCTGGTTTCTGCATTTACTTCTGCTGCTGTTAAAAACAAGATAAAATGTGTAAATTATGTTCAAAATAATGGATTAATTGATGTTCAAGGGGGTAGTATGGTCGGAACACCAGGAACTGCTGCTAAGATATTTGCAACATTAGCAAAAGCTGGAATCAACGTAATGATGATCTCTCAAAATCCTTCTGAATCAAGTATCACAATTGTAGTAAAGAATGCAGATCTTGACAAAGCTGTCAGTGTATTAGAGATGGAATTGTTGGGAAAAATTATCAAAAAATTAGAAGTTACTACAAATGTTGCAATAATTGCATTAATTGGTTCAGGAATGAGAGGAACAATTGGAGTTGCTGCAAAAGTTTTTGGTGCGATTGAGAAAAATAAAATAAACGTCTCAATGATTACACAAGGTTCATCTGAGCTAAATCTTGCATTTGTCGTAAAAAATTCTGATACAAATGCAGCTATTCGAGCTTTACATAATGAATTTGCATTAGATAAAATCAATTAAGACAAATCATTTAAGGTAATAATTTTAAGAATATATGTTGAATAAACTTCAAACTTTGTTAATAATTGGAATTTTTGCAGTTGGTATAATTTTTGTATCTTCTACATCTGATCAATTTGTAGATGCAGGTTCTAGAAAAAAATTTCACTTTACTCAGACTATAACATCTTCTCAAGATCCTGGTCAAGGACATGAGAATCATCAACTTTCACTTATTTTATCTCCTAATGAGGGAACAATCTATGATGGCTCTATAACATTTACCTCAAGTGAACCTGTACAGATTGTTGTTTTACATGAAATTAATTTACGGGAATCAAAAGGTCAACCTACATGGACTGTTGATGGAAAAACTATCTACGGATTATCATTAATTGATTTACAGAAAAATTCAGGCTCGTTTGAGTTTACAGGAGCTGCTCTTGGATTACATACTGCAAATTCTAAAGAATTTACCTCTACAGTAAGTGTAGATGGATGGATTAGAGGACAACCTACTGAAGTTATAATGCAAAAAATTGAATTAAAAAAAGAAGTATCATCATTACTTTCAAGAACAAATGTCCCAGCTACAATTCCAATGCACAAAGGAATCTATGAAGGAAATCAAGTTCTTTACATAATAACTGATGGCAGTGATGAAGATTATGCAAAAATTATTTCAGAAAAACAAGAATGGAATATAGAACTTGCATCAGTACTTGCAGATGTTCCAGAAAATACACTTCAAAAATTATTTATTTTTAAAAATGGCGTAAAAGGTGATGGAATTTATGGATTTCAAAATGAAGTATTTTCTAGTACTCCATCACAAGAATCACAATACAGTGCCTTAAATTCTATAATTGAAGTTACTTGGAAAGTAGGTCAAAAAGAAATTGAATTTGAATCTGCAACAGATATTATTGCAGCTGAAGAAGGTGGTAGAATTGAATTTAATGAAAAAAGAATTATTCTAAACACTCCTCAAATAATTTGGCCTGATGGACAAATGATAGTTCGTTCAGATAAAGAAATTACTGATGAAATGCCTTACAGCGGAGGCCAAATAATTGAAATTAATGAAGAAGAAATGACTGTAACTTTTGTAGCTCATAGAGGTTGGGGACCTGATGGAAGAACAATTTACTATATTGTAACTGATGCCACCCCATCTGGACCTGCTGAATCAATGGGAGTTGTCTCTTCTCCAAGTTCAGCAAATCTAATTGCTCATTCTGGAGCAGTTGATCTTTTCCAATTTAAAAATGGAATAATTGGTTCTGGTCCACTAGGATTTCAACCAGGTATTGCTGGAGCCTCACTTGGAGATGCAAATTATAGCCCCATGTGGAGAATCTATCTGGTTGAATGGAATGATGTAAAATCTGCAAAAATTTTAGAAACAAGGTCGGATATTGATTCATTTCATGCTGATGACATGTTATCAGTCAGTATTGCTCGACCAACTAATAGCGATCATATAGTTAACAGTCCTTTCATTGATCCATTCCAATAAATTCCACTAAACGGATAAATTACTTGATAAAAAATTTCTTTTAAAATTGACTGGCAAACTCTACATCGTTGGTGTTGGACCTGGACATCATGATCATATGACATTTAGAGCAAAAGAAGTAATCGAAGAAAGTGATACAATTGTTGGATATGAAACTTATGTAAATTTAATACAAGATCTTATTGAAGGTAAAACTGTTCATCGTTATGCAATGACACAAGAAGTGGAAAGAGCTCATCAGTGCATTGATCTTGCTAAATCTGGAAAAATTGTTTCACTTGTTTCAAGCGGTGATCCTGGAATTTATGGAATGGCAGGATTAATTTATGAAACACTTGCTGAATCTGGTTGGAATCCAAAAGATGGTCTTCAAGTTGAAATTATTCCTGGTGTGTCTGCACTTAATTCATGTGCATCAATAGTTGGTTCACCCCTAATGACTGATTTTGCAGTTGTAAGTATGAGTGATTTACTAGTCCCATGGGAAATTATTTCAAAAAGAGTTGAAGCTGCTGCACAAGGTGATTTTGTAATTGTCATTTACAATCCTACTAGTAAGAAAAGAATTCATCAATTACAAGATACAAGAAAAATTCTTTTGAAATATAGAAAACCTACAACCCCAGTTGCAATTATCAAAGGCGCATTTAGAGAATCTGAAACCGTTGTGATGACAGATTTGGAAAATTTACCCAACCATTCAGAACAATTAGGCATGACTACTACTGTAATAATTGGAAATTCATCAACATACACCTACAAAGATTTAATGATTAATCCACGTGGTTACAAATCAAAATATAATTTAGAAGAACAAACCAATCCAAATCTTAAAGTCTAAAATCTTTTCTTAATTGTATCATTCAATTCCTCACTAAGATTTAGTTTTTCTCTAATTGGAGAAACTATTTTAATTAAATAATTTCCAACTATCTGTTTCAAATCTCCTGGATGTAATTTATTTTCTGTAAATTCTTTTTCCAATTGTTCATAATTAGCATATGATACATTCCCACCAAACTTTTCAGGTCTTTCTACATTGATTTCATTAAATTCATGAAATATTACAGATCTAGAAATTTCTAAAAGCGGATTATTTTGAATATTTCCTTCTTCACACCATGCTTTGCTTATTTTTTTCTTTATTTCATCATCTGAATTATGAATGAATACTCCTGAATTTGGATCTGATTTACTCATTTTTCCTAATATTTTGTCATCACTTGAATCAGCAGGTTTTGAAAATCCTGGTAATAGCTTATGATGAACAGCAACAGGTACTTTCCATTTCATTTTTGGAAATATTTCTCTTACTAACATGTGGATCTTTCTTTGATCCATTCCAGCATGTGCAATATCTACATCTAAAGAATGAATATCAACTGCTTGCATTGCTGGATAAAGTAATTTTGCTACATCAATTTTTTTATCATCTTCAGATCTTCCCATTATGGTTAAAGTTCTCATTGTTCTGGCAATGGACATATGTTTTGTAAATTTTACAAGATCAGACCAATATTCTGTTTTTTCTTCATACAGTTTTGATCCTAATACAATTTCTGCATCTGGACAAACTAATTTGAAAGCATCTTGATAGTATTTTGAAACCTTTCCAATTGTTTCCCAATCTCCTCCTAGTTTATCATTAATCAGAGTATGCCAATCAGCAAGAAAAATCTTACATTTTACTCCAGCTTTTACAAAATCATTAATTTTAAAACCTGTACTGATTAGACTACCAAGGTGTAAGAAACCAGAAATTTCTAAACCAATGTAATGGTTTGGAGATGAATTAGTTTTGAATAATTCAATTAATTCATCCTGTGTAACAATTTCTTCAGTTGGTGGTCTTTGAATTAAATCCACTTTTTCTGTAATATCCAAATCAAAACAACTTTTGATTGGTAAACGTATAAAGTTATTCAAAAATTTAGTTTGAATTTAGAAGATTTGAATATAACATATTTCCATACTGTTTATGACTCTTGAAGAAGGATTAGAATTAATTTCAAATTACAAGAAAGCTCTTGAAAAATTTAGAGAAACATTACCTGAGCAATCCGTTCAACTGGGCTCAGAAATAATCAATACTTTATCAATGAATTCTAAAAATGAAATTGTAAATTTAGAAGCAATAGAAAAAGCATTAAAGAGACAGCCAAAATTTAAATCTGGATTATCAAAATAATTCTACTTGCAGTTCTTTTTGTGTTTTCTTAGATTATCTGAAGTATCAAATTCAGTTCCACATACTCTGCATTTTTCATTTTTCTTATTGTGAGCTTTTTCTTGATGTTTCTTCAATCTATCCGAATCAGGAAGGACTGTTCCACATTTTTTACATTTTAATTCATTTTTGCTAGAACCAAATAATCCCATGTTCAAATCAGTCATTCATAGTAGAAATAGTTTTTTACTAAATTTTATTGTAAAGAAAAAGTCTATTCAAACTTCTTATTCATCTAGGTTTTTTCTAGGTTTTACACTAAGATAAAATCCATGAGTAGTAATAATAAATGATGCAAGAAATACTTTGGTTGCAAAGACCAGATTCCATGGTCTGTCAGGATCTGGATAAGCAACTGATAATTTATCAATGTCTGGAACTATTCCATCAATAATACCTGCTGTCATTTGTGCATTTAATACTGTAAAATTGTATAATACTTCATACAGAGAAATAATTGAAAATCCTAGTAACATTAATTGAAGTAATGCCATTTTTGTACCGATAATTTTATCACCTGCAGTTCTTCTCCACCCAATCCTAGTAACACAATACCATCCAATTATTGTAGAAAAAAATATCCAAGTAGTTACTCTTGCAAAATTTTCAAATGGAATAGTTGTATTGTGAATTGTTTCTCCCATAACATATGTTCCATTTTCAATCCATTCTATCATGGTAACATATACTCCAAAAACTAATGATGATACCATTATGAATCCACAAATATAGAAAATGTACAGATAGACTTTGTAGCCTGAATCTGATTTTTCAAGATAACGTGGTTTCATGATGCCGTTTGCCAAATTTTGAAATATAAAAATTCATGTTTCTTCACTGAGATTTATAGACTAGTTATTAACAGGAATATTGTTGAAAATTGCGATTAACATTCCTATTGTAGGCAAAGAAGAGATAGATGTAGTCACATCAATTCTAAAAAATGGTGCCTTAACATCTGCTGCAAATTTAGGTGGAAAATATGTTCAGGAATTTGAAAAATCTGTTGCATCTTTTGTAAAATCAAAATACGCCATTGCCGTAAATTCTGGTACTGCTGCATTACAGGCAGCACTATATGCATTAGATATCAAAAAGGGAGATGAAGTTCTAGTTCCTTCATTCACGTTTGTAGCAACTGCAAATGCTGTTGTTGCAACTGGAGCAAAACCTGTTTTTGTTGATATTTTAAAAGAAAATTATACTATAGATTCTGATGATTTAGAAAAAAAAATTACTAAAAGAACTCGAGCAATAATTCCTGTGCATCTATATGGAAATGTGGCATTTATCGAAAGACTTTCTGAAATATCTAAAAAACATAATATTCCTATTATTGAAGATTCTGCACAATCTTTAGGTTCTACTTACAAAGAAAAACACACTGGAACTTTCTTTGAAATGGGATGTTACAGTATGTATCCTGCAAAAGTAATGACTGCTGGTGAAGGCGGTTTTATTGTAACTAATAATAAAAATCTTAGAGATAAATTGCTAATGATCAGAAATCATGGAATGGTTCATGGATATGATACTAGAATGTTTGGCTTGAATTTAAGATTACCAGAAATTAATGCAGCAATTGCAACTGTACAATTAAAAAAACTTCCTAAATTTTTAAAATATAGAAAAAATAATTCTCAACGTTTATCAAAATTAATTTCTGATCTCAATATTGTATTACCAAAAGAAAGAAAAAATGAAAATGTTAATTGGTATCTTTATACAATTTCAACTGATAAACGCAACAATCTTTTGAAAAAATTAAATGATAAAGGAATTGGCGCAGCATCTTATTATCCAATACCTGTTCATAAAACTCCATTTTACAAGCTAAAAATAAAACTTCCAGTTACTGATTGGGCATCTTCTCATGTACTATCTTTACCAATTCATCCAAATGTCACTCAAAAAAATATTGAATTTATTGCTAAAACAATGCGTGAAATATTATGAATGCCATAGGTGAAGCTATAGGTGAACTTTGTAAAGTCATTTTACCTATCAATGAAGAATTTTACCTTGGGAATTCTGATTCTAGTATAGCAATTTGTACTCTCTCGAGTATAGATTTACTCAGAAATTTTGCAAATTCTGTAATTCTAAATCAAATATCTATTGTAGGCCGCTTACTTTCTGAAAATAAAGGAATTGATTCTATAATCAAATATGTATACAAAAATCCTAAAGTTGACACCATAATAGTTTGTGGAAAAGAAGTTTGGGGACACAAATCTGGCCATTCATTATTTCAACTACACAAAAATGGAACTGATCAAAACAATAGAATAATTAATTCTACTAGTCCAGATCCATTTCTTACAGTATCAAAATCAGAAATAAAATATTTTCAAGATAATGTAAATCTTATAGATTTGATTAACGTAACTGAATTTGAATTAATATTAAAAAAATCTAGATTTTTTTAATATTCATTTAGTTGTCTTTTACGATTGATTTCATTTTTCTTTTTGTACTCATCTAAAATATCATCAGGTGTTAATTTTAGTTCTATAGATGCCTGTACCACAAAATGCCAAATATCAATTAATTCTTCCCTCGCCTCTGCTTCGTTAAACTCTACAGGTGTTTTCCACCATTTCCAATTTGTTGTTCTTTGTAGTTCCACTGCTTCGTGCATTATGGCAGTACATAAGGCAGAAACTCTACCCTCAGAGTCTTTTGGATATCTATCCAAATTCATCATGTCTGATAGTCCTTTTTGGAGTTTGAATATTGTTTCTAATCGATCCTTTTCTTGTGACAATGATAAAATAATTTGAGAAATAATTGAACTTAAGTCTTTTTAGAAACGGATCATTTTTTCATATGTCTTGATACGTTTTGTAATATCACCATTTTTTATTTTTAGTAATCCCTCAAGACCATATTTTTCAACTGCAAATGATCCTAAAACATTTCCATAAACTGCTGCTTTTTTAATATCAGATATTTTAGTAGATTTTTTACTTGCAAGATATCCTATCATTGCTCCAGCAAAAGAATCCCCTGCTCCTGTAGGATCTACAACATCTTCTAACGAGAATCCTGCAGTCGGAAAAATTACATCATCATAAAACATGAGTGAACCATGCTCACCTTTCTTAATTATAACATATTTTGCTCCCCACTCCATCATTTTCTTTGCACATTTTATCAAATTGAATTCTTTTGTTAGCAATTTAGCTTCTTCATCATTAATAACTACAGCATCTACTGCTTTGATCATTTTAATTACTGCATCACGCTTTGTAGAAATCCAAAAATCTATGGTATCACACATAGAAAATTTAACATTATCAAATTCTTTAATTAGAGAAGTATTTTGTTCTGGATCATTATTTGCAAGATATACAAATTGCGATTTTTTATAAGCTTCAGGTACAGTAGCTTTAAAATCCCCTAGTACATTTAATTCAGTTTTTAATGTTAATCTTGTACTAAGTGTATCATCATATTTCCCATCATACCGAAATGTTTTACCGTTTTTGATAGTTAATCCTTGTAAATCAAGATATTTTGATAGAATTTTATGATATGCTTTAGGAAAATCTTTACCAACTACTGCAATTAGTCCTGTATCTACAAAATTACTAGCAGAAATAGCTGCAAATGTAGCTGCTCCCCCCAAAACATTTTTTAATATTTTTTTTGGAGTTCTAATTGTATCTAATGCTGTAGATCCAAAAACAGTAAGCATTTGATGAAATATTAATTTTGATATATAAATTCTCTTGCTTGTTCTTCTGTTGGGTAGTAGACAAATGGAACATCTAGTGATGTAATTAATAAATTATATTTTGTTACACCTGAAATTTTTACTGAATGTGCTTCATCTGAATTAACATCTGTATGAAAAGTCCCCTTCACAAAACTACTATCTAATGGTTGTAAAGTAAATGATTCTAGGTTACCTTTTCCGATAATTTCATCATTAGAAATTATAAAAAATTCAGTTTCTCCTGCAGTTAATATCAACAATGAAGGATTTTTAAATTCTAA
Source organism: Candidatus Nitrosopumilus sp. (assembly GCA_029250275.1). Classification (GTDB taxonomy): domain Archaea; phylum Thermoproteota; class Nitrososphaeria; order Nitrososphaerales; family Nitrosopumilaceae; genus Nitrosopumilus. The sequence goes on from JAPFBP010000001.1 coordinate 141,352, forward strand.
TTCAATATTATAATTTGAGCCTTTTTCATTTTCATTTAATAGTTCACTCTGATTGATGCTTACTCCAATTTGCAATGCAGATGCATATTGTGAATATCCAAAAATACTCATGCCTAATAGAACTAGAACAACAATGCCTGCTTTCTTAGAAGATTTCATGACTGGTTTTTACAAATTTACATTTAACTTGGTAACAAAAAAATGCCAATAAATTGTGTAAAAGTTTTGATCTAATCTTAAATCTCCTTAGAGCTAGCAGAATAAATCAAAATTAAATGATTAATGGATAGTGGCTAGAATTAAACTCAAACTAGGGGAAAACGAAATTGAAGTTGACTCTCGAGATTTCTATGTAGATAATCAAACTTTAGGTGAAATAATTGATGATATTTCTCAACATTTACCTGAGAATCAAACTAAAATTGTATATGAAACAGAAACTAAATCACCAACTGAAGTTGAACATCCTGCTCAATTTGGTCTGGAATACCTAGATGATGCTGAAGCATATGAACCTGAATTCAATGAACCAAAATACATTACTTCACATGAGATTAAATCAAAATTAAGGATTTTAGAAACAAGCAAATTCTTTGATTCTCCTAGAACAGTCACTGAAACTGTTCAACAACTTAGAGAGTATGGTTGGGCTGCTGGTCTATTAGATGTTTCAAAAGCCTTGGCAAAAATGGCTTCTAACAGAGAAATAATGAAAAATTCTAAAGAAAATCGTACTCATTATTTTGTTGAAGAATCATTAATATCTACCTAGAAAGATAATTACATTTTTCACACTTTGAAAAAATTTCTCCATCCAAATGATCAAAATGTGTATTACATTGTTTACATGTATGATGCATGTCAAAATATCCATCCTTTTCAATTTCTCTAATTCTATTTGATTCTAGATCTGTACTTTTGCACTTTATACAATGACAACCACATTCAATTTTCATAATTATTCTCAGATAATGTATGTATAGTTGAAATGACTATACAAATCATTGGAAAAAAAAAGAGAAATACCAATAGAAATTGATGATCATTTTAAGCTTTTTGGAAAGGAACCATGGGAAGTTATTTATGGTGAAAAATGTGCAGTTTGTAATATTCGTATTGATGAATATGGTTTTTGTTCTTGTGGATCAGGCGGAGACTAATTTTTTGCATTAACTTATTTTAGATATTTAATTTGACTAGAGATTTCATATATTATTGTCTTCAATTACTGAAGTTCCAGATGATTTCTTTTTTCTGATAATAATCACCATAACTACTAGTCCAACTATTACAATAACTCCAAGTAAGACATAGACAACTATGTCTTGATTTACATTTGATACTGATGTTTTAGGCATGTCAGTTTGTATGATGGGTTTTTCATTGGCAATGCTGGCTGTATTTATAATTGACACATCACCAGAATTGTCTGGTCTTACGTTAAGCCACACATGTGTTCCATTATTGACGTAATTATGATATCCTATTTTTTTATCTCCGATGAATACGTCGTATGATTCGGATACCAGTTCAATAGGAATAATTGTCGTCACAAATTGATTTTCCCCATTAATATGAAAACTAATATTTTTTGTTAATTGTTCAAAATTGAATTTATCAATTTCTGCAAATGTTCTTACTTCAATTAAAAATTCTTTATTTTCAAAGTTTACATTTTTTAATATTTTTGGTTCGTTAATAGAATATTCTAAAATCATTTGACAACCATGACATGAAAATCCTTTCTTATCATCCAAGTAAACTGGTCTATTATTTACAAAAATTAAATCAAGTTTTTCAGGAATTATGAAAGTTGTTGTTTCTAAATACAAAAAATCCAAAGTCCATATATTATTTTTAAACAAAAGTACATCTTTCAAATCGTATTCTATAATAGAATTATTGTCTGATGGAAAAATCATTACAGCATAATTATCTCCAATCACTGTTACTAATTGCTCCTTGCCTTTTTCATCAGTTATAGTTAAATTTTCAACAATACCATCAATCAATTTCATTTGCTGTGGGGAGTTAGCAGACATTACAATATGTTTAACATGTATCTCGTTATCATCATTAATTACTACTTCAACTGATTTTTGGACTGCTTTTTCTCCAATGTTAATTTCTTGAGCATTTGCTGAAGGAATGACTAGAATTAATGAAATTATGATAAATAAAGTAATTTTTGTATTCATTTATTCCACAGTAACACGAATTATTGATGTTTTTTCTAGCGGACAATCATTACCATCTCTATTGAGATTGACAATTTTATCTACAACATCCATTCCTTCTAACACTTCACCAAATACCGTATACTGTCTATCTAAAAATGCACTATCAGAGGTAACAATGAAAAATTGTGAACCTGCACTATTTGGATCTTGTGATCTAGCCATGGAAACTATGCCTCGCAAATGAGATCTTGAATTAAATTCAGCCTTAAGGTTGTATCCTGGTCCTCCTTGCCCCCATGAACCTTTGTTGTCTGTTTTTGTATTGGGATCGCCTCCTTGAATCATAAATCCTGGAATAACTCTATGGAACAGAGTTCCATCATAAAATCCATCTTTAGCTAATTTTTTAAAATTTCTTACAGTTTCTGTAGCTAATTCCGGTAGAAGTTTGAATGAAATCTTTCCTAGATTAGTTTCAATATTTACTGCAGACATTGTGTTGAATCCACAAATACATCTTAATAGTCTTTTGTGGAAACGCCTTGGAATATTTTTATAGAAATTTTATCAATATTGAAAAATCATACCTATCTGTATGGTTTTCGTTAGAAAATTTATTCATGTAGACTAGAATTTTCTATTTAATTATCATCATACAATCTAAATTTATTAGATGTGACAATTTTGAAATTTTAAAAATTATAGTGTTATATAGATCTATTAAAATTTAGAATCTGTTGAATCGTACAAACCAAAGCACGATAATTAAAGAAGCAATTAATTCTTATCTTGACAAGGGGGTAACCGACAAACAGGATATTTACACCAAAGTAGTTGATGAACTCGGTGTTCCAAGACCAACTGTAAGAAGAGTTGCAAGAGATTTAAGAACTGAACTATTGCAAAAAATCCAAATCTTACAATCCGATATGCCAAAAGCAACTGTTACTACCTCTGAAGAAGACGAATAAATTCGACTCTTTTTTCTTTTTAATTATATTATTTTGTGATTTTGAGCATTACTGTTATAAATAATGAAATTATTAAATAATTATGGGATATGTTGGTAACCATTTAGCTACATTAGTAACCGGAGTTTTTGCAGCAGTATTAACTGGACTTTGGCCTTATTTTGTTGACTTTGCACCAATACTAAATGTAGTATTCCTAATGGCAGTTCCAATTACATGGTTCTTAACATTCACATGTTGGATTTCACAAAAAAGTACCGACTATATGCATAATCACGCACCGTCTCATAGTGAAAAAAAAAGCTTGATTAACATACAAACTATTCAAACTACAACAACAGGATCACAAGTTAGTATTTCAGAAATTAAATAAATCCAAAATGAACTATCTTTTGAACTAAATAATGTAAAAGAATCTGTTAAACTCAAAGACAGTGAAATTGAAAGATTAAATCAAGAAATTTTAAATCTTAAAACTCTTGTTCAGATAGAGTCATTAAAAACTGAATTATCTAATTCCAAAATGTTAGCATCTGGAAGTAAAACTAATAGTAAATAGATCTAATCTTCACAATGACAACAAGCTTCACCATGATTTTCTTTACAACCAGGACAACTTACTGCACCTCCAAAATGACATTTACATGAACATAATTCAGTTGGATCTTTTTTTAAATTCAATAGCATAATTCCTATACGGTGTTAATATTTGTCTTTTGCATTTTAAATACAAATAGATTTTTTATTCAAACTTTAAATTATGATTATTCACTAAATTTGTATTTTTTACGAGTATAATGAATATATCTTATCAATTGAAGTATTGTTAATAAAAATAAAATTATAGTATTATTTAATTTATAAAATCAAAAAATCATAATAATTATTTTTTTGAATTCTAAATTTTTCATATAAATAAAAATTTTATATGGATAATAAATTTTCATGAAGACTTGTTAGATAAAATAAATCATTGCTAACTATTGAATTTTGTTAATAACTATGAATCTTTATTTAGAAATTCACAAAAATTTTTTTTAATAAATTATTATGTTTTTTTATGTATGAATTTAAAATATTAAATTCTAATTAATATCCAATTGAAGCTAATTTTGATGTAATTTAGAGGCCATCTCTAAAGTTTCATCTACCATTTCTCTTAGTTTACTTTTAGCATCTTCATCAGTTACTAAATTTTCTTTTATAGATTCTGTGGTCAAAAATACTGCCTTTGGATTTGTTATTACTCTGAAATATGACATCAATTGTGTGATTAATGTCTGGACATCGATAAAACCAATATTTCCTGCAGCTAAAATTGTAATCCCAGCAACTTTTCCTGGAGTTTTTTTATAATTTACATATTCAAATAGATTTTTCAATGCTGAACTAAAAAACGAATTATAGATTGGTGAGCCAATTAACCATACATCTGCATCCATGATATCATTAGCAGCATCTTTTGTTGTACCATTGTATTCTATGTCAGGCCCTCTATAGTATTCAATTTGATTATCAGATAGATTGATTAATTTTGTCTCTTGATTTTTTGATTTGGCATATTCAAAAACATATTTCATTATGACTTGTGTATTTGCGTTTTTTCTTGGGCTACCAGAAATTACAACAATTTTCATATATTCAGCCATTTATCTTTGTATTTAAATTTCTATGAGATGTAGAAATTAAACGGGCTTGGAGGGCTTCGATCCCTCGACCTGTAACTTAGGAGGCTACTGCGCTATCCATGTTGCGCGTCAAATTGACTCTGCGCTACAAGCCCAGCAAAAAAAACATTCTTAATTATTTAAGCGTAATCTAGGTTATCTTTTATCATGGTTTGAATTTTTCCCCAATCTTTATTTTCTTTGTCATTCCATTTTTCAAAAAATACAACATCTTTCAATTCTAGTCTTGGTAACCACCCTTTAGTTTCAAGATCTGGCTTCTCTGCAAATTCATCAACATATCCCAAACACAAGTATGCAATAGGAATGACATGTTTAGGTAAATCTAAAGTTTCTTTTAATGTATCATTTGATAGAATGCTTACCCAGCCTAAACCTATTCCTTCTGTTCTAGCTGATAACCACAAATTTTGAATTGCACAACATACACTATAGAGTCCTGCTTCAGGAATACTTGATCTACCAATTACAAATGGACCAAATTTTGTAGGATCATACGTTACACAAAGATTAACGGGAGATTCTAAAATACCCTCTAACTTGAACGAAAGATATTTTGATTTTTTTGGTTCTTCAACTAATTGTGATGAATGATTTTTTTCTTTCTCAAAAGATTCTTTTATTTTCTTTTTTGTATCAATATTTTTAATTAAAATAAAATTCCATGGTTGAGAAAATCCTACTGAAGGCGCATGATGTGCTGCGTTAAGAATTTTTGATAAAATTTCATCCTCTATTGGCTTTGAGATAAAGTGAGATCTTACATCCCTTCTTGAATAAATTGCCTTGTAGAAGCCTCTTTTTTCTTCATCAGTAAAATTTTCTGTCATCTTTTTTGTACCTTCTTTCTTTTGTTAAACGTTAATAATATCAATTGTTTGATTTATTTTTCAATGGGCCTGTAGTCTAGCTGGTTAGGATACTGCCTCGACATGGCAGTGATCATGAGTTCGAATCTCATTAGGCCCACTTTTCAATTATAACTTGTTTTGAATTCTTTGTCAGCTTCGCTCCATGAAGTCTGACTAGTCATTTTTCCTTCAGCAGAAAAACTAGTAATTCTTTCATTAATGGCATCTTCATAAATTTCTGAATCGACTTCAGACTTGTTCAGAACAAATGTATTTTTTAAAGGAATTTCTGCACCTGGATAAAACAAGGCTCTTCCAGGTAGTGCAATATCTGCAGTAGAATACAACCCAGATCCTAATAATTTACCATCTCCATATAACTCGAAATCGATAACTGAAACTGATAATGTTTTATCACTGGGATTTTTTACTAAAAATGTAACTTGAAACTTTGCTTGATTATTAACTGTGTTTACATCTAATAATTTTACGTTTGTCAATTTAATTTCAACTTGATCAAGTTCATCATTATCTAAACTGGCATAGAAAATAATTCCTCCCATTAGTGCAAAAACTCCAACAATAGCTAGATACACTGTTATCTTGCTTTGAAGTGCCATTTCATTGATTCCAGATTTGTACAACTAAAAAATGTTGTCAAAATCCAAATACATAATATTTGATTTAAAATATCATAAACTATGACCGCAATAGAGCAGGCAATTATCACTTGGATTCATCTTATATCTGCTGCAATTTGGGTTGGTGGTTCTTTATTTATTGGAATCGTGTTTTCTCCACTTTTAAAAACAATGACAAGTTCTGTTGAAGAACGAATGCAAATTATGATTCGTGTTGGTAAACGATTTAACAAAATTGCCGTTCCTTCATTGATTATTTTGATGTTAACTGGTTTGTATACTTCAAATGCATTAATTGGAAATCCTGATCTTCTTGTTTCAACAAGTTATGGGAAATTTTTAATTATTAAAATAATTCTTGTAATTGCATTAATTATTACATATGCTGTTCATGTTAGAGTAATTCGTAAAGATGTTGAAGAAAAAATTATGTCAAATAAAATGTCAGAGCCTGAAATTCAAAAATTAAGAAAAAAAATTATCATCCTTGGAGAGATTACAGTAGTTTTATCTGTAGCAATTCTATTTTTTGCTTCATTACTTGATGCTGGGGTTTGAGATTCCCTCAATTATTACTTCAAATCCATTACTCGTTTTTCCGATACCATATTTACAACCTGTAATTTTAGATGTTACAAACAAATTTGTTTCTAAATGTTTTGTAATTTCTTTAACTGGCAAAATTGTTTTTCCACTAGCTAAACTTGCAGGAACTATTAGCATATCTGCTAAATTATCGTCAATTGCATAATTTTTAATAAAATTATCCATGTCTAAATCAAATTTACTAGTTTTTTTATTATACAATGCATCAATTCCTATAATGGAATCATCATCAATACTGTAAATTAACAAGGATGCACCTGAATCTAATGCCTCTTCTGATTTAATTTCTACATCAACAATAAAATTTGCATCAGTTAATTGTTTGACAATTTCATACACTTTATTTTCAATTTCATTGTTTGTAAATTTTGAAAATGAACAAATCAATTTAACTTTATTTGTTTTTCGTTTTAAAAATAATATTGATTTTACATTAGATGGATTAACTTGTAATTTTATTTCTCCACCACCTTTGGGATAATAACCTCGTTTAATTAATTCAAGTGAAAAATTTATTCCCATTCTTGAATATGCTTCTTGTAATACATGTTGAGTATAATCAATAGTAGGACTCCAAAGAACATCTGTTCCACCTTTAATTCTTAAATTAAATTGTTTTTTAGACATTGCAACAACTGGAATTAAGACTTGCAAAATTAATGGAATACTTCCAGCAGTACCTACATCTTCAACTAAATCTAAATTTTTAGCATTACCTGGTATGAATTTAATTTCCGTAGATCCAACTTCTGCTCCAATAACTTTAGCGTTTGTAATTTTTTGAAGAATATTAATCGCTGTTAGATGCTGTGGTCTTAATCCCGAAATTTTTCTATTTTTTCTTATGTTTTCCAAATGAATTGGTTGTTTTGTAATACATGATAATACAATTGCTGAACGAATAATTTGCCCTCCACCCTCACCATGACCTCCATTAATTTTTAGAAAATCCATAATTTTTTCTAATAACTACTCTTTATGATAGTTTTTTAAAAAGAAATTTTCTATAGTTTGTATGAATGGTTTGTTGATAGGTCGATTCCAACCTTTTCATTTAGGTCATCTAGAAGCATTACAATTTGCATTATCAAAAGTTGATAAATTGTGGATAGGTTTAGGCAGCTCTAACAAGCCTGTAGAAAAAAATAATCCATTCACAGCTGAACAACGAAAAGAAATGATACTTTCATCTATTGATGATTCAATGAAAGAAAAGATTTCAATTTATTTTATTCCAGATTTAGATAATCATATGAAATGGGTAGAAAAAATAGATACTATTGTTCCTCAATTTGATATAATTTTTTCAAATGATGACTTGACAAAACATCTGTATTCAAAAAGAAATATCCAAGTTCTCTCTATTCCATTTCTCAATAGAGAATCATTATCTGGAACCAATATTCGCGATCTAATAATTCACGATCAGGAATGGGATAATTTTGTACCTAATGGCGTTAGAAATTTTTTACAAAATACTAACGCTAAAGATCATTTGAAAAATCTCTAATTATAAATAAACCCCAAACAAACTATTCTTAGATAACATATGGAATATCTTTCAATGCTTCCTGGTCCAACAAATGTACCTAATAGAGTAATGAGGGCAATGCTAGCACCTATTATCAATCACAGAAGTGATGATTTTGTAGAATTGTACACTGATGTCGTTGATAAAACTCAGCAAGTATTTGAAACACAAAATGACATTGTAGCATTATCTGCATCAGGAACTGGTGCAGTTGAAGCAGGTGTTGTAAATTTAGTTAAAAAAGGTGACAAAATTATCATTCCTGTAAATGGAGAATTTAGTAGACGATTATCACAATTAATTGAAGGTCAAGGTGGTAATGTTATAAAACTTGAAACTCCACCTGGAGAAAATGCAACTTTTGATCAAGTTAAAGAAGCATTTGATAATAATAAAGATGTTAAAGCATTCTATGTTGTTCACAATGAAACTTCAACAGGAACAATGGTAAATTATCTTGATAAAGTATCTGACTTAACTTCAAGAAATGATGCATTTTATGTTGTAGATTCTGTTTCGCTACTTGGTGGTGCTCCACTTCCAGTTGATAAATGGAATATTGATGTATGTATTACTAGTGCACAAAAAGCAATAGCTGCTCCCCCAGGAATTTCACCAATATCTGTTAGTGCTAAAGCCAAAAAATACATGATTGAAAATCCACCATCTACAATGTATTTCAATTTAGCAAGATATTTCAAATTTTATGATGGAGAAAAACATACTCCTTTCACACCTGCACTTCCATTACTTTATGCATATAGAGAAGCATTGTCTATAATATTGGAAGAAGGATTACAAAATGTCTTTAAACGTCACAAAGTTTGTTCAGATGCATTATACACTGGATTAAGTGCAATGGGTCTTTCTCCATTTGTAAAAAAAGAAGAAGATCGTTCAATCTCAATTGTTGCATTAAACTATTTGAATGGTTTAGAAGACAAAACTTTCAGAAGTACACTAGCTGATAAATTTAAAGTGTTAGTTGCAGGTGGATTTGGTGATCTTAAAGGTAAAGTGTTTAGAGTTGGATGTATGGGAGAAGTTAGTCCATATCATGTCATGCGAACTATTTCTGCAATTTCATCTACATTAGTAATGATGGGATATGATATTGATGCTCAAGCAGGACTTAAAACTGCAGAAGAAAAACTTAAAGCTCTGTAACCCTGTTAACTTAATATAAGGAAATTCGAAACCGATCACATTGACTTTCAATAAAGGTTCATTAATTTTAGTAGACTATACTGCAAAGGTAAAAGATACTGAAGATGTTTTTGATACAACAATTGAAGAAGATGCAAAAAAATATTCTATTCATGAAGAAAATTTCAAATATCACCCAAAACTAGTTTCTATTGGTGAAGTTTCTTATCCTGTTCTAAAAGGACTTGATGAAGCACTTGCAAAAACAACTGTTGGTGATAAACTCACAATTGAAGTAACTCCAGACAAAGGTTTTGGTGAAAGAGATGCTGGTAAAGTTAGAATGATTCCCATTAGAAAATTAGGTGAAGACGCAGAAAAAGTTACAGTAGGTGATTCAATTGAAGTTGATAATAAAAAAGGAATAATTCGTTATATTGGTTCTGGTAGAGTTCAAGTAGATTATAATCACAGATATGCTGGAAAAACAATTCTATTTGATGTTAATGTCATTAAATCACTAGATACTCCAAATGATAAAATCGACAGTATTCTCAAAAACAGATTACCTGTTGAAGATACAAAAATTGCCTTTGACTTGAAGGATAAAGAAGTTAACGTTATAATACCTGAGGAAATTTTACGTGCTGATGGATTACAAATCATGAAACACTTTATCCAACTAGACGTTTTCAAATTTGTTCCAACTTTAGAAAAAGTAAGTTTTGTTGAAACACATGTGAATAAACAAGCTCAGGAAAAGAAACCTGAAGTAAAAGAAAAAGCTCCTGAACCAAAAACTGCTTAAATTATTCCAGTACTCTTTGCTAAATTTAGTGCTCTTTTCTCTGTCATTTTAATTTCTTTTAGAATTGTATATCTCTCTGGTCTAAGATCTTGTGCAATCATTAGAGCTTTTACTATTACATCTGGTTTTAGACCAATTTGTTTTGCAGTAGTTGGAGCTCCTACATTTTTCAACGTCTTGACAATTTTTTTCCAATCTTGCCCTTGTAGTTTTGCTATCATGATAGAACCTAATCCACACTTTTCTCCATGTAGTCCTATTCCAGGAGCAAGTTTGTCTAGTGCATGTGAAACAAGATGTTCTGCTCCTGAACATGGTCTACTACTTCCAGCAATACATGATGCAACTCCTGCACTGATTAATCCCTCTACAATTATTCTAGCATCTAATCCTTTTTTTGCAAATTCAGAAGAATTCTCCATAACAATTTTGGCACTCATTAGGGCTAAATCTGCTGCATACCTTCCATAGTATTCATTTTTCTTTTTGTGACCTAGTTGCCAATCTTTTACAGCTATGATATTTGCAATAAGGTCTCCACAACCACTTGCTAGCAATCTTGCTGGTGCTTTTTTAATAATATCAATATCTACAAACACACCCATTGGTGCAGTTGCTACTATGGAATGAGGTTTGTCACTCTTTACTGATACAAAAGGACTAGCCATTCCATCATGGGATGCCGCTGTTGGTAAACTTACAAATGGTTTACCCAAATTATATGAAATTAATTTTGCAGTGTCAACAGAACGACCTCCTCCAATTCCTACTATTAGATCTGAATTATCTTTTTTAACATCTTTTTGAATTTGATTTAATGATTTTATTTGATTATCTATTGAAGTATGCCAAATAAATTCAATTTTTTTTAATTTTAATGATTTTTCAATTGTTTTCTTTAATATTTTTTGAACATTTATTCCGGCAATCAAAGATACTTTTTTTGGTTTATTTAATGAAATGAGAAATTTACCAAAATCATTGATGTTCTTTTCTCCTATCTCAATGAGCCTAGGTAATTCCATTCTGTGCGATTCCATGCGATCATGATTTTTTATCATTATTTATGATTTCAACGGATCAAAAAGTTATTTAAAAGGGATAGATTCTCTTTACTTTATCTTAATAGGTGTATTTTGTCAAATAACGTTGAAGAAAAAATTCTGCATGGGACTACCACAGTAGGTATCAAGGCTAAAGACGGTGTCGTATTATGTGCCGACATGAGAGCCAGCGCAGGCTATTTTATCGCAAATAACAATACTATGAAAATCCAACAAATCGATTTACACGCAGGACTAACCTTAGCAGGCGGTGTTGCAGACGCACAAAACATCGTTGATATTTTACGCTATCATTCCAATCTTCACAGAGTTGACAAACAGAATTCGATCTCAATTCATTCACTTGCAAGACTCTGTTCATTGATATTTCATCAAAATAGAGGTTATCCATTCATGGCTGATATCTTACTTGGTGGATATGATGCAAATGGTCCTTCATTATTTAATGTCGATATGTTTGGTTCAGTAGAAGAGAAATCATATGTAACAACTGGTAGTGGTTCTCCAGTAGCTTATGGTTTACTTGAAGAAGAATATAGAAAAGACCTTACAATTGAAGAAGCAAAACAAATAGCTCTAAGAGCTGTTAAAGCTGCAATAACTAGAAACATTGGTACAGGCGATGGAATTAACATCGCAGTTATGGACAAAGACGGTTTCCGTCTATTAACAGATGAACAAAAGAAAGCCGTCATCGAACTTTAGTGATTTAATGCAACGAAAATATCAAGAAAAAGAATTAGCTCCTAGTAGCCAGAATATAATGGCCACCATACTGCAAAGTATACCTAAAGAGGCAAGTATAACAAAAATAGAATACGAAGGACCAAGAATTGCTCTTTATACAAATTCTCCACGTTACCTAATAGAAAATAATGATACAATTTCTAATCTTGTAAACATAATCAAAAAAAGAATTGTTGTTAGAACTGATGAATCAATTAGAAAACCGGAAGATGAAGTAAGAAAAATTTTGGCAGATTGTGTTCCAAAAGAAGCTAATTTACAAGGAACTATTTTTGATATCACCACAGGTGAAGTATCAATTGAAGTAAAGAGACCTTGGTTGTTACAAAGAGATGCAAAAGAATTCAATCATGCTGAAGTAACTGAGAAGATAGGTTGGAGATTACGAATTAGAAAATCTACAACCATCCCTTCACGTACAATTCAAACAATCAATGCAACTCTAAAACAAGCCTCTGATGAAAGAAGCAAACAGCTAAAACAAGTAGGCGATGAAATTTTCAGACCTCGTTTATCTCAAAGAACCGAAGTATCACTTTATACTCTTGGTGGATTTGGCCAAGTAGGACGATCTTCAATGCTATTATCTACTTCCGAAAGTAAGATTCTCATTGATTGTGGACTTAATCCTGGTGCACGCTCTCCAATGGATGCATTTCCAAGATTAGATTCTCTAAACATTACTCTAGATGAACTTGATGCTATAGTTATTGGACATGCACATTTGGATCATACTGGATTCTTGCCAGCATTATGTAAATATGGATACAAAGGCCCAATCTATTGTACTGAACCTACATTACCAATGATGAATCTAATTCAATTAGATGCAATCAAAGTAGCTGCAGCTCAAGGTAGAATGCCAATTTATGCTGAACGAGATGTAAAACAGGTTATGAGACAAACAATTACTTTACCATATGGAACTGTAACTGATATTTCTCCTGACATTAAACTAGTTTTTGCAAACGCAGGTCATATTTTAGGTTCTGCTCTATGTCACTTTCATATTGGAAATGGTGATCATAACTTTGTTTATTCAGGTGATATTAAATTTGGAAAAAGTATTTTATTTGAAGCTGCAAGTTGGAATTTTCCAAGAGTTGAAACCTTATTGATCGAAAGTACGTATGGACTTAAAGAAGACATCCAACCAACCAGACAAGAAGTGGAATCTTCTTTCATCAATGCTGTAAATAACACATTAGCAGATGGCGGCAAGGTTTTGATTCCTATACCAGCAGTTGGACGTGCACAAGAAATTATGATGGTAATTGATCACTATATGAAATCAGGAGAAATGGTCGAAGCACCAGTCTTTACAGAAGGAATGATTTCAGAGGCATCAGCAATTCACGAATCTTATCCTGAATACCTTGCAAGAGAACTTAAACAAAAAATACTAGAAACTGATGATAATCCATTTGATTCTGAATACTTTACTAATATTGAACATGCAGATGCCAGAGAAGAACCTATGAGAGATAATTCACCATGTATTATTTTGGCAACATCTGGAATGTTAGAAGGTGGACCAGTTTTAGAATATTTCAAAAATATTGCACCTGATAAAAAGAACAAAGTACTGTTTGTTTCTTACCAGGTAAATGGAACTATGGGAAGAAGGGTTCTTGATGGTTCTAAACAAGCAACTATGTTAGGTAAAGAAGGAAAAGTTGAAGTTGTTTCAATTAATTGTAGTGTTGAAAGACTAGATGGTTTTAGTGGACACAGTGATTATAACCAATTAATGTCATTTGTACAAAGATTAAGACCAAAACTTCGTCGTGTATTAGTCAATCACGGAGAACGTTCGAAATCAGAAAATCTTGCAATGAATATTCGAAGAATGTATAAGATTCCTGCACATTATCCACAAGTTCAAGAAGCAATAAAATTATTTTAAATCGTATTCTGGTTTCCAGATCTTTATACTAGATGGAGCAATTATGATTCTCTCTTCTCCTAATCTTGCAATTTCAGCATTTTCTGCTTTTGCAATAGAATACAATTCTTCAACTACTTTACGAAGTTGTTCCACATCTTTTTGTGCTAATGGAGTAACTCTTAGAATCAAAATCATATTTTTTTTGATATCTTCTTTGATAGAGTGAACATCACTGATGTCTCTAATCGTTATTGCCTTTAGATATGTGGAATTTTCTTGTTTTTGCATCCTTGTTGAAAATGAGATCTACTTATTCAAAAACTCTTCCTTAGTTTTAACTAATTTTTAAAAAATTTCACGCCTACATTCTAAATTTAAGATAAGATTGCTCTTCTGCACATTCTAAACTAATTTCATCAATTGAATCTCCATTTTTAACAGAAATAATACTGTGTTCAGTTTTTGGTGCATCTGAATATCTTAGAGTTATAGCTGATCCAAATTCTACATGTAACTTTGCATTCTTACCACGTAAAATTGAAACTGGTCCTACGTAATCTTTAGCTTCAAGTAAAATATCTCCAGGTAAAGCTAATGCTTTAATCATTTCATTTTCATCTTTATTTCTTCCTACAACAAATTTTGTTTCTTTATCTAACCTAAAGTGTCTTCCAATTTTTAATAAATCAATTTCATTAATTGTTGGAGTTTCTATATGATCAAACAAATCTTTAACTTTAATTCCAAATTGTGGTTCAGTTAACAAACAACCGCCACCTGCATTTGGTGGATTTTCAATACCGTATTTTTTAGCCATTTGAATTTGAATTTTTCTTTGTCTTCCTTTAATCATTCCAAGATTTTCTCTTTTGATTAATCCATCCTTTTCTGCATCTGTTGGTGGTAATAATCCGGCAGATAATGGCCTAACAATTTTTCCAGTCAAATTTGATTCTTTTTCAATAATATGTAATGATTGTGCATGTTGACTCATTGGACGTTGACCTAATACTTCTCCTGAAATAATAAATTCAGCACCAATTTCTTCCATGTGTTTTTTTGCAGCATCAAACATCATTGTTCTACAATCAACACACGGATTAAATCCTGCACCAATTCCATGCTTTGGATGTTTTAACATCTCAATATATTCATCACCAAGATAAACTGTTTTTAAATTTATATTAAGATCATCTGCTCTTTCTCTAATTTCAAAACCACATCCTCTTCCACAATCAAAATCACAAAATGGAGTTTTAATTGCAACAGCTGATACTTCAAAACCTTGTTCTTGCATCATTCTTACTGCAAGTTGACTATCTAATCCTCCAGATAGTAATGCAACTACTTTTTTCTTCGCTTCAGCCATTGCGATCTGATCTAATTTTCCATATACAAACTTTACATCATACATAAATTGAGAATTGGAAATATCTCTGTATGAAACAGCGCAGAAAGAATATTTTGGAATATGCTCAAAAGATTGACTGTGATACTTTGGTTACATTTGAGCCTGAAAATTTGTTTTACATGACTGGATTTTGGGGTGAGGCAATCGGTCTACTTGAAAAAAATGGAAAAACTACAATAATTGCACCTGAACTTGAAGTTGGAAGAGCAAAAAAAGAATCTGTAGATTGTGATGTAGTTACTGCAGAACGTGGAGAAGGTCTGATTACATCAGTTATTAAAAAAATTAAAAAAAATCAAGTTTGTACTGATTGCCAGAATTATTCAGTAATGATGTCTTTAAAAAAATCAATTCCAAAAATAAAATCCTCAACTGAACCATTTTACAATGCTAGAATCATAAAAGATGAAGAAGAAATACAAATTCTCAAAAAAGCTTCAAAAATTATCGATGAAATGTTTCACATTTGTACTAAAAAAATGAAAGTTGGGCAAAAAGAATCTGAATTACAAACAATCTTGATGACATATGCAATGGAACAAGAAATGTTTGACACTGGATACAAATCTACACTTAACCCATTAATTATAGCAGGAGGTCCAAATGGTGCATTACCTCATGCTCAAGTTACAAATAGAAAATTCAAAAAAGGAGATCTAGTAGTAACTGATCTTACATTGAGATACAAAGGATATGTTTCTGATGCAACTAGAACATTTGCACTTGGAAAAATTTCATCACAAGCAAATGAAGCATATGAAATTGTTAAAGAATCTCAAAGACTTGGTCTAAAAACTGTTAAACTTAATGTTAATTGCAAAGATATAGATTTTGTATGTAGAAAATACATTGAAGATCAAAATTATGGTCAATACTTTATCCATTCAACAGGACATGGAATTGGATTAGAAGTACATGAGCTACCGTGTATTTCTTATAAAAGTAATACACAATTAAAAGAAAACATGGCAATCACTGTTGAACCAGGAATCTACATTGAAAATAAATTTGGAATTAGAATAGAGGATTCATTAATTGTAAAAGAACGACCAATTGTAATGCACAAATTTACTAAAGATTTAGTCACAATTTGAGCCTAGGAATAAGAAACTACTTCAATAACATGTTTTGATTCTGGATTGTTTGATGTAATTTTTTCAGAACTAATGTTCACATTCCAATCAAAATTCATTTCTCCTTTATATGATTTAAAATTAAGAATTACATTATATTCATCAGAATTTACATATGTTACAATTAATTCTACATTAGTTTTTTTATGTTCAAAAATTTTCTCCTCTGGATATTCATCATTTATTTGATTTTTTATTACCTCCATTACAGTCATTTTTGATTCGTCTCCATTATTGAAATTCATCAAAATATTTGTGACTTTTTGTTCTTCATCTGAAAGTTTTGGTAAACTATTTTCTAAATTTTTTTCTGTTAATATCCCCTGTGCAGATATTATTATCAGTGCAATGGCAACAAGATAAAACGGTGCTCTCTTTTTAAGAAATGATTTTAAATCATTTCTTTTTGGTTTATCTTCTATTTTCTTTCTTTCTTTACCCATGCCTCTTCAATCTAGTTTTTAGCACTTAGAATTAAAACTTGCCAAGGAAATAAAATTTCTCCATTTTTCTTTGTATATTGTGATGTTTTCTCCTTGACTAATTGTTTCAATTCCTTTCTTTTTGAATAATCTAATTCGTTTAGCTTTTCTTTTAATGGTTTTGCAATGTATTTTAAATAATTTTTCCAATAATCTTCAAATTTTCCTGGACTGTAATGAAAGACATAGTCTTTTACAATAATCTTTGAGAATCCTGCTTTACTTACTTCTGATTTTAATGCAGATTTTGTTCCAAATCTGTCTAAATTTGGAGAGCCTGGTGGAACATAATCTGGAATATACTTGGTAACTGAATCTATGATATTGCTAAAGAAAGGAACAGCATCTTTACTTCCATGTACAGAAATTCCAATATTTCCTGATTTTTTGAGGCTGTTTTTCATATTTTTTAATGCTTTTTGAGCATTAGGAAAGAAAAACAATGCATATTGACAAGTAACAACATCAAATTTTTTAGAAAAATAAAATTTTTCTGCATCTATATTTACAAAATTTACATTTGATTTTTTACCATTCCATTTTTTTGCAATTTCAATTGCTGTACTTGAAGTGTCTACTCCTACTACATATCCTGATTTCCCAATTTTTTTTTGAATTTCATTTGTTACTACTCCAGTACCACATGCAACATCTAACACTGCATCACCTTTGTTGATATTTACCAATTCAACTAATTTTTTTGTACTTTGGAATGGTCCTTTATTTACACTAGCCCATCTCTTATGATATCTTGGAGCAACTTCATTCCAAATTTTCATATTTCGTTGCTTGTATTCTGAATGAATTAATTTCATCTTCATGGTTATACAATTTTTGATCTATTTTATGTAATCTCTTCTAAATCTGATTTTAATATTCTGCCAGTTTCATGATAGTATTTATGTTCGAGTTGTTTTAGATCCTCTTTTAATTTTTTTTATTAGATTTTGATAATCTTATTTTAGTTTCTTTATATTCAATAACTATTTTTCAAAGTTCTGATTTTTTTTTAATTTTTATTTCAATTTGTTTTCTAATAAATTTAGCAATTTTTTCTTTATTCATCCACCCCGAAACAATATTTTTTTTGGAATCTACTATGATTACTTGATTATTTTTAGGATTTTTCTTATATCTAATAGAACCAATATCATTTGCTACAATCATATCTGCTGTTGATTCTTTTAATTTTTTTTGAGCGGACTTGATTAATTGAGCTTTTGTAAAATTTGTTTCTGCTTTAAAACCAACAAGTAAAACATTTTTTTGATATTTTTTAATTTGATCTATTATTTTTGGAACTTTTTTGAGGCTGATATTCATACTTGACTTTGAACTTTTGATTTTATTCTTACTTTGAATTGTAGGAACATAATCGGCAACAGCTGCTGCCATAATCACAATATCAAATTTTTTCTTTAATTCTAATTTTATTACAGAATGCATCTCTTTACTAGATACAACATTGATTATTTTTGCACCTCTTGGTGGTTTTTCATTTCCTGGTCCATAAACAAAAGTTACTTTAGCTCCTGCAGAAATTAATTCAGATGCTAAACTAACTCCTGTTTTTCCAGAACTCTGATTTGTAATTGCACGTACAGGATCTATTTGTTCAATTGTTGGTCCTGCAGTGATCAACACTTTCTTATTTTTTAATATTGATGAGGATCCAAATTTATTTAATACATTTTCTAAAACATCTTCAGGTTCTGGAGATTTTGCTTTGCCTTCAATTAGTTTAGGGGAAAGAAATTCAATTTTATTTTTTAAAAATTTTATATTTTTTTTAACTGCTAAATTTTCATACATGGATGCATGCATTGCAAGACACATCAAAATTGGAATTCTTGATCCAAATCCTACGGTTAGTACTGTAGATACAGGCGTATCATCAATTCCATTAGCTAATTTTCCTAATGTATTTGCTGTTGCAGGATATACTATTATTAAATCTGATTTATTATAATCTGCTAATCTGATATGTTCTAGTTCACCTGTAAGTTTTGTAATTACTTCATTACCTGTAGCCCATTTGAAATATTCTGGTTGTATTAATTTTGTAACTGCATTACTGGTAACACATGTTACATATGCTCCATACCTCATTAGTAATCTTGCAAGTTCAATTGCTTTGTATGCTGCAACACTACCAGCTACACAAAGCACAATTTTTTTCCCTGATAACTCCATTCCGTGTGAACTAACTATATCTAAAGATGGATGATCTTTTGTCTTTAATTTCTTATTAACTGCCAAGTTCTTCACGTAATTTTTTTAATTCTTCTTCATTCATTGAAAACGAGTTTTCTTTAGTAGGAAATGCTCCAGATTCTACATCAGATCTATATTCTTCAAGTGATTTTACAATATCTTCAGATAAATTCATGTATCTTTTGGCAAATTTTGGTTTAATTTTATCATACATTCCTAACAAATCTTGAACAACCAATACTTGTCCATCGCAATTTACTCCTGAACCAATTCCGATTATAGGAATGTTAACCGTTTCAGAAATAATTTGAGCTACTTCATGACTTACCATTTCTAATACAATACTGAAAACTCCTGCATCTTCCAGTTCCTTTGCATCTTCAATTAACTTCATTGCTGAATCTTTTGTTTTACCTTGAATTTTGTATCCTTCTGATAGTATTGTGGTTTGAGGCTGAAGTCCAATATGTCCCATTACAGGAATTCCTACATCAACTATTGCACTAATTGTTTCTGCCATTATAGAACCACCTTCAAGTTTTACTGTATCTGCACCTGCCTTGATTAATCTCCCTGAATTGTTTATCGCATCTTCAATACTTGCTTGGTATGACATAAAGGGCAAATCTGCTACTAAAAGTGAATTTTTTCTTGCTCTGCTAACTGCTTCAGTAAACATACACATTTGTTCCATTGTGACAGGAATTGTATTTTCATAACCAAGCATTACCATTCCTGCACTATCTCCAACAAGTAATATATCAATTCCCGCTTTGTCACATAATGAAGCTAGAGTGTAATCATAACTTGTAATCACTGAAATTTTCTTTTTTCCTTTTTTCATGTTAATAATATCTTGTACAGTTTTATGCAATTTTAGCTCTCCTTGTTAAATTATTTTTAATTTGAATAATATTTTCTCTTAGATTTTTCTTATTATCAAAATCATCAATTATTTTTTGAAGACTTTTTTTATTCTTTTTTGATAGTTTTTTTGATTCGTTAATTAGCAAATCAATTGCTCGTGTTACATTATCTACAATTGTAATATTAGCAGTCTGTGAAGTTCTAGAGAGAGGATTTAGATCAAATGTTATGACTGTTTTACCTGCTTTTCTAAGTGCCATAGTTCTATCTCCATCTTCTAATGGCACTACGACAACATCTGCTACAAAAATTCCATCTTTATCAACAATTCTTCTTGCAGAATCAATTCCAAGTAATTTTTTAGACGAAGTAATTTTAGAACCTAAAATTTCATTAGCTCCATTTTTTTTGAGAGTTTTAATAATTGCCTGTTTTCTTTTTTCATTTACATAAAATAAATTTACCTCAAGTTTTGCTTTGATCTGCTTTGATAACTTTACAATTTGTTTTGGACATAATGCTGCTATATTTCCATTAACTGAGATAACGGGCATTTCTGCTACAAGAAGCTGTGCAGCCGCAGCCCTTATGGCCTGCAAAGTAGCCTTACCTGTCTTTTCTCCGAGAAGATAATCAAAAGCCTCCCCTCTACCTTGAGCCAAAAGGCCTTCTTTTGCAACTAATCCATTGTCAAAGCCTTCAACTAGTTTTTTACGAATTAAAAGTGATTTAGCTCTTGGATGAGATTTAGGAATTAATGACATAATTTTTAATTAATTATTTAATACTCTGGCTCCATTGTCATCTAATTCTGATTTAATTATAATTCCATCAGAATATTTTTGTAGAATCTCTAAAACTTTAGATTCATTGTTTTGTGGAACCATTGAAAAAATTGTTTCACCAAATAAGGCTATTCCACATTTAATATCATTGTCAGATAATTCCTCAACTATTTTTTGCATTCTTGGAGTCATAACATCTACATATTTTGCAAATTCTAAGGACATATCTTGAAAATGATCATAATTTTTTGTTTCTAATAATCGATTTACCATTTTTCCTCCTAGTCCATTAATTTGTGATAAGCGTTCTTTGATGAATTTATTTGTAGATATTGGAGAAAAGCAAATCACAATAACAGAAATTTTATTTGTAGTAATTTTTTCAACATGACCAATTCCGGGTGCACCTGGTTTAATACGAATTTCAAATCCACCATGATATGATGCTAAGACATCTCCTAATCCTGTTTTGCAACTAACTTCTGCATTATGTGCAATTTGACCAATCATTGTTTTCTCTAATTTTGTATCAAGTGCTTGATCTAATGCAAATGATAATGATAATGCAACAGCGCCACTAGATCCTAAGCCATACCCAACTGGAATAGAAATGTCATGTTCTATATCAAAAAACTTGTCTGAAAAATTTCCAAGTTTTAAAAATTCATTTAATACGTATTGTGAAACATCTGTTTTGTCTGATTGATATCCATGTGTTGTAATTTTAAAATTTGAACTTTGATTATTTGTTGTTTGGATTTTTACTTTAGTTGTAACTCCTTGTTTAATTGAAAAACCTGCTCCCATAGATCCTAAATTCTCTAAATTATCTTGACTGTCATCTAAATAGGCTTTGAAAAAGCCTGTAATGTGTGCTGGACAAAATGCCGTTGCTTCCATTAATCTAAGTTTAAACTTTACACAAAATATAAGAATATGGCTTAAATTAATTAAATTAGTATAAATTGACTAAATTTGTTCGACGACTACAAAGAATTGGAAGTAGTATACTTGTATCATTACCTAAAGAATGGGTTGTTGCAAATAATTTAGATAAAGGTGCTCAAGTTGAATTGGAAACTGGTCAAGATAGTATTTCCATTTCTGCCAATAAGGAAACTAGACCAACAAAAGAACTAGTAATTTCGTATCCGTCACCTAAAGGAGAAAATGTTGTAGCAAACATTACAGGTGCATATCTTTTAGGATATGATGTCATTGTAATTAATTCAACATCTATTATTCCTGGTAAAGATAGAGAAGAGATTCGTAATTCAATGAGAAGATTAGTTGGAATGGAAATAATTGAAGAAGACGCATCTCACATTAATATGCAATTTCTTTTAGATGCAACAACTCTTAATCCATCAAAAATTCTCAAACGAATAAGTTCTATTGCACTTGGAATGTATGATGATGTATTACGTGGATTAATTTCAGATGATAAATCTAATCTTCAAACATTATCAAAACGTGATGTTGAAGTGAATAGACAATACTTCTTACTTGTTCGTTTAATTCGTAGCACACTAGTTGATAAAAGATTAGCCAATGTATTTAATTTAGAAAATATTGATATACTTGATTATAGAGTTGCGGCAAACGTTCTTGAAAATGCAGGTGACTCTATTGTTGAACTCTCAAATTTTATCTTCAACTTTTCATTATCTAGGGAATTCTCTAAAAAAATCTATGATGTAGTAAAAGATTTCAATAATATTGCTGAAAAATCTATTGATGCTTTTACAAAGCCTGATAGACTTTTAGCTATTGAAGTAATTTCAATGCATAAAAAATATGAAGAGAAACTTAGCTTACTTCGAACTACATTAGGTAACAAAAAACAAATTCCTTTAGACTTTCTTGATTTAGTATACATGTTTGAAAGAATTGCACAATCTTGGGCAGATCTTGCAGATCTTGTACAACCTATCTATAATGAATAATTAATACAATTTTTTCTTTACAGCATATGTTAAAACTGCACATATTGTTTTTGAATCTTGAATTTTACCAACTTTTATCATCGATAGAAGTTTTTTAAAATCCATTTTTACTACAGATAATATTTCATCCTCATCTAACTTCAAATCCGATATTTTCTTTAACCCTGAGGCTACAAAACAATGAATTATCTCTGCATTGTAGCCAATTGACGGATAATAGGTAATGAGAGGGATCATTTTTTTTGCTCTATATCCAGTCTCTTCTTCTAATTCCCTAAATGCACATTTTACTGGTTCTTCTTTTTTTTCTAATGTTCCAGCAGGAATTTCTAAAACATATCCATGTGGAAATCTATGTTGTTTAACAAGAATTACTTTTTTATTTTCATCAAAAGCAAGCATTGCTGCGGCACCTCTATGTTTGATAACCTCTCGTTTGACTTTTCTGCCTTCTATTTTCCCATCATAAACACTAAGACCTAAAATTTTTCCTTCATAGATTTTCGTCTCTTTCATATTATGTATGGAAAATTATTCTTATTTAATTGGTTTGATAAATTAAGTGTAATTTTGGTGATTTTTTGAAATTTTTTATTGCTTTTTCTATCCACTTTATGTAAAATGAAATTTTTTTTGGAATGAATAAATCAACTGATTTTATATTTTTAATATTTCTAACTTTTTGTGTTACTTCATCCATTTTGAAAATATTATCACTATACATAAACAAAACAATTTGATTTTTTGCTATGAAAGGAATTTGTAAATATGATTCAGAAAATGAGTCATTCAAACTTTCTAAAGTTTCTTTTAGATCTCCTTCTATCCAGGCTAGTATGACGTGAGGAATAAAATTTTCAATTTTTCTAGGATCATAAACTAGTGTAAACTGTATTCCATCATTTTCATGTAATTTTTCTAGACATCTTGTTATTGTTTTCGTTGACATTCCTGTATTCCTTGCAATTCGTTCAATTTTTTGTCTGGGATTTTTAATCAATTCTTCTAGAATTTCTAAATCTGTTTTTGTAAGGTTTGAACTAAATCCAGGATTCTCTGCTTCAAAAATAGATAAAACTCTAATATCTTTCATTAATTTTTTAGCAAGTTCAATTTTTTGATTCATATTCTCTTTTATCGAAATACCACAAACTGTAATCCCGCCTACACATGGCACTACAAAATATGGTTCACCTACAAGACTTGCTTGCTCTAAAATTTCTTTAATATTTTCACCTGATACGACAAAGTACAAGATACCATAACCCAAAACAAGAGGTTCAACTTTGATGAAGAATTCTTCGATAATATTTTTTGCTTGCATTTTTTGGATTCTTGCTCTAACAGCTCCACCTGAGATTCCTAATTCTATGCCTATTTGTCTATCAGATTCTCTACAATTGTTCAATA
Organism: Candidatus Nitrosopumilus sp.; assembly: GCA_029250275.1. Lineage (GTDB taxonomy): Archaea > Thermoproteota > Nitrososphaeria > Nitrososphaerales > Nitrosopumilaceae > Nitrosopumilus. The sequence continues at coordinate 165,721 of JAPFBP010000001.1, forward strand.
ATCTGTTAAGGATTTTCATATCTAAATTGTCCATTTTATCACTTATACTGACCCATTAAAGTATAAAAATAACTAATATGATATAAAATTGTCTATACTATTAGCACTATGTATAATATACATTAAATATTAGACTATTTTATTTATTTCGTGGATTATAGGATAAAACTAGCAAAAAGAATGCTATTTAATAAAAAAGGTAGTTTGATTGGTGCTGTATTAGCAGTAACAATTGGAATTTTGGTAATTCATGTAAACTTTGTAATTTTTCAGGGCTTGTTTGATGCAATAGTTAGGGACATCAGTGATTATAGAAATGGAGATATTCTTGTAACTGATGAATCTGATTTTATTCACAAATCTGATTTATCAATTGTAAATTGGTTTGAAAGAATTCCATATGTTGATGCGGTGACACCGCGGATTTCATCGACGGCTGAAATGAATATGACTAAAAATGGTAAACGAATTGAAGAAACCCGAGTTCCTATAGTTGGTGTTGATCCATTTCGTGATATTAGAGCATCTACTGTTCATGAAACAATTGCAGATGGAAGTTATGTATTTTCAAGAAATTCCATTGTATTGGGGACATCTGTAGCAGAAGATCTTGGAGGAGCACAAGTAGGAGACAGTGTTAAAGTTCTTGTAGTTGACAGATATGGTCAAGATCAAATTAGGAGATTTATTGTTTCTGGAATTGCAGAATCACCTGGTGGTCAAGGATTTGATTACACTGCAGTTGTACATATTGATTCTTTACGTGATATGATGAAAAGACCTGGAGATACAGGTTCATTTATGGTAAAACTGAATGATCCATCTAAAGCATTTGAAGTTAAAGAATTCTTTTTACGTACATTTCCTAATGATGATTTTCTTGCAGAAACTATAGAAGAATCAGCAGAACAACAACTTGCTGGTTTTAGATCTGGTATTGCAATGATTAGCATGATAGGATATTTTGGAATGGGGTCATCTGCATTTGCTATTCTTACAATTCAGATGATGCTAGTTAATGGAAAAACTAAGGAAATTGGTATCATGAGAGCAATTGGAGCCAAAAGAAAAGATATTCTTATAATTTTTATTTTTCAAGGGATAATTATTGGAGCAATTGGTGCTGGAGTAGGAACTGCTGCGGGATTAGGATATACGGTGTATGCAAAGGAAACAAAAATGTCATTTAACAATAGTCTCCCACTAGAAGTTACATACAATTGGGGAAAAATAATTCAAACTGCCTTAACTTCATTCGTTTTGGCAATTATCGCATCTCTATATCCCTCGTATAGAGCTACAAAGTTGTTACCTGTGGAGGCGATGAGATCTGTCTAGCGTACTTGAAATTATTAATGTTAGCAAGATTTACGGGGAAGGGGATAGTAAAGTCAAGGCACTTGATAATGTATCTTTTTTAATCAAACAAGGAGAATTTGTTTTAATTGTTGGTAGTTCCGGTTCTGGAAAATCTACACTGTTAAACATGATTGGATTATTAGATTCTCCAACAAATGGAAAAATTTTCATTGATGGAACAAATACTACATCACTTGGAGATGATGAAATTTCTTCATTTAGAAATAAAAAATTAGGATTTATTTTTCAATTTTCCAATTTACTTAGTGATCTTTCAGTTTTAGAAAATGTTTTGTTACCCATGCAAATTGCAGGTAATAATGTTACAGAAAAAGAGGCTAGGAATTTACTAAAAGCAGTTGGACTTGAAGATCAAATACATAAACGCGCAAATAAAATATCTGGAGGACAAGCTCAACGAGTAGCCATTGCAAGAGGATTAATCAACAAGCCATCAATTGTATTAGCAGATGAGCCAACTGGTAATCTTGATTCAATAACTTCAGAAATTATAGTACAATTAATGAAATCAATGGCCAAAAAACTCAATCAAACATTCATTGTTGTTACACACGACAGAGAACATTTTGGAGACGTTGATAGAGTAATTACAATTAAAGACGGTAAAGCATTTGAAGGTGATCAACCATTTGAAATGGAGATTATAGAAAAATGAATTCTAAAATTATTTTATTATTATTTACGATTGGACTTTTACCAACAATCTTTGATAATTCTTATGCACAAATCACTTCTGGAGGATTTGGTCAATCACCTTTTGAAAGAAATTTTGGAGATGTCAAATTTCTAGATGCATATTTTGGTACAATTGATGAAAAAATTGAAGTTGAACCAGGAGATGGAAATATTCCATTTACTGTAGTACTGGCAAATGTTGGAACTCAGGACATCACAGGAATTCGAGGCCAACTATCTTTGCCATTAGGTTTTTCTGCATCTGATGGTCCAGGCTCAATAATTTATGCTGATAGTAATTCAAATTCACTGGCTGGGAAGAATTTCTATCTTACATTTTTTGTAAATATTGATAAAAATATACAAATTCAACAATACCCAGGAACTGTAAAAGTTGATTATTCTAGATTAAGAGAATCTGGAGTTCGAACGACATTTGCTGATTTTGATTTTAAGGTAACAGGAGATAGTACAATTAATGTCAAAGCTATGGAACCATTTCTTACATCCTTAAAATCAAATGATGTAGTAATTGAAATCTCCAATGACGGTACTGCACCAATTTCTGGCGTAGATATTGTTGCAACAAACATATCTACAGAACTAGCATCTACTTCATCATCAACTACCAATGTTGAAAATGTAGTAATTTTAGAATCAAGCTGGGATGTTGGAAATATTAATGCAAAGTCAGCAAGATATCTCACTGCAACCATATATATTCCTGAATCATTAAAAGGCGACACATTAAGAATACCATTATCTATCTCGTACTATAATGCACATGGTGATCTTCATACAGTTTCAAAAATAGTTGATTTTTACATTAAAGGACTAATTGATTTAACAATTTTTAATGTTGATGTAATTGAATTATCTGGTACACAAATGATAGTTGGAGAAATAATTAATGAAGGAAATGAAGATGGATTATTTGGTTTTGTCTCTATTGAATCAAAAGGTGATTCTAATATTAAATCAAACACGCAATTTATTGATGAAATTGAAACAGATGCACCTGTACCATTTAATGTTCCAATTGAATTTGAAGGTGAACCAAAATATGGAGAACATGATATTACAATTACTGTAAGATACAAAGATAGTACAAGAGATGAGATATTTCTAAATCATGATGCAACAATTATTGTAAAGGAACCATCAAATGAAGATGAAAATTTTACTGATCCAACAATGATAATTATTCCAATTCTTTTGGTAATGGGAGCTGCATTTTACATAATTCGTAGGCGTAAAAAAGCAACAATTGAGGCTAGTTGAAGACATAATTTTAAATCTAAAACGAAGAATTAAGGAATAATAAATTGAGGTTAACAATTATCATTCTCATTGCAGTTTTATCTATTGGAAGTATAGTAATTTCATTAGGTTTACTAACTTCTCAAGAATACATTGATGTTCCTGAAATCACTAATCAATATAAAAAATTAGAATTATACAAAAATGATTTAGAAAAAATTAATCAACAAAATCAAAAAATTCTAAATGATTTAGAAAAAATTAATCAACAAAATCAAAAAATTTTAAATGATTTAGAAGGTCAAATTAAAAATTCTGATGATGTTAATTTAGAAAAAATCAATGAAGAGATCAATGTAATAAAACAAGTAATTGAAGAAAACACAGCAGAATTAGAACAAGTAATTATAAAATTGTCTCAAATGGAAACTGATCCATAGTAAAACTAATTTTTATTTTTGTGAAATTTGCATCATAATTATATCATATTTTAAGGAATTAATTTTCGGCATGGCAAATGGTCTATTTCTGACAGGTAGTATTGTGGAATTTATCATAATACCACTACTGTAAACTAATTAGTATTTTTAATTCATATACTAAACCGTAAAGCCATCTTTATTGGATACACATCAAAAACTAACAATTGTAGGAGTAATCTTACTTGCAGTAACATTTCTGATTAATTACTATCATCAATTAGATCATTCTGGTGTGGGATTCAACTATGCGTATGTTCCAGGAGTTGCAATGCTGATAGTCTTTTCGATTAGTTTTATAATGTTTACAAAAGATCATTTAAAATGATTTCAATAGATAGTGTAACGTTTTTTTTGAAAAGAACTTCCATCCTATTTATCCGATTAATTTAAAAAAAATTGTAATAAAAGAGACATGAAGAAATTATCAGTGGGATCTAAATACTAATTTATAAAATTTATTCTAACCGTCACCAAAGTATGAAACATTTTTGGTCTTAGGCTAAAGTATCTATACCGTAAGATTATAAGCAATTACTGGATCTTGCGTATATGCCAGGGGATGAGATTGAAGTCCCAAAGGAATTACGCGAGTTCATGCTAGAACAAGCAGAAGAAACAATCCTTGGACAAAAAAATGGCTCAAACAAACAATATCGTTATGGTAATTTACACATTAGAGAATACGATGATAAATTTTTAGTTCATACTGATAAAATTGATCCACGAAAAGATCCTATGGGGCATTTAGTTTATGACGCACCTGAGGTCTTAATTGGTTTAGCTTGTGCAATTTTTGGAGGTTCACAAATAACAAAAAAAATTACAAATAAAAATTCTAAAAAATTAACAATAACTTCCGGATTAATATTTTCAATAATTTCTGGATATGTTGGATATTTAGCTACTAAGAAAATAAAAAATTATCTGGAGAAATTATAATGTCCACTGTAAGAACAATACAAGTATTCTTCAAACTTTTTCCATCTATTCTTGCATTACGTAAAGATAGAAAGAAATGGATTAATCAGGAAAAAAATCAAATTGATTCAGAACAGTTTAGAAAAAATGCTAGAAATGTTCTTGACACATTTATTTCGTTAGGACCTGTATACATAAAATTAGGACAATGGCTTTCTTCAAGAGCAGATATTTTACCTCAACCATATTTAGAAGAGCTTTCAAAACTTCAAGACTGTGTTCCTTCTGCACCATTTGATCAAGTAAAACCAATAATTGAAAAAGAACTTGGTCCAATTAATGAAAAATTTGATGAGATTGATCCTAATCCAATTTCTGGGGCTTCACTAGGTCAAGTTTATCGTGGTTCTATTTCTGGTCAACAGATTGTTGTAAAAGTGAAAAGACCAGGAATTGAAAAAGTTGTTGCAAAGGATCTACAAGTCTTAAAAAAAGTTCTTCCTATAGCATTAAGATTTGTTGATCCAAATTTACGTTATTCTGCAAAAGCAATGCTTTCTCAATTTATTGAAACAATTTATGAAGAAATGGATTACACAAATGAACTCCAAAATCTTAAACAAATTAAGCATGATATGGCTAGTTCAAGCAAAGTTATTGTGCCATCTGTTTATGATGACTATTCATCAAAAAATGTCCTTACAATGGAGTATCTTCCTGGAATCAAAATTACAGATGTAAAAGCCTTGGATGAAAAAGGAATCGATAGAGAGCAGCTTGTAATTGATGTTCATAAGGTCTTTTTTACAATGCTTCTCAAACATTCCATATTTCATGCAGATCCTCACCCTGGTAACATTTCAGTAACTGATGATGGAAAACTCATTTTATATGACTATGGAATGGTTGGACGAATAAACAATGAGACTAGATTCAAGCTAATTCGACTTTATCTTGCACTAGTTGAAAAAAATCCTTCTAGAGTAGTCAATGCGATGATTGATCTTTCAATGTTAACTCCTGGTTACAATAGAGAGGTAATTGAAAAAGGAATTGAACTCTCAATTCGTGCAATGCACGGAAACAAACCTGATGAAATGGAAGTTCAAAGTTTGATGGAGCTTGCGAATCAAACAATGAGTAAATTTCCATTTGTATTGCCCAAGAATTTAGCTTTGTATATGAGAATGGCATCAATCATTGAAGGAATCTACAAAACTCATGATGTAGATTTTAAATTTGTTAAAGTTTTAAAAAATATTTTACAAGAAGAAAATCTTATTCCACTTGCATATATTGAAGAATTAAAAATTTCATTTAATAATTTTTCAAAATCAATTGATTCAGCTCTTAGAATTGGACCTGAAATGAAAAAACTCATGGATGAAGCTCAAATTTATATGAAGAAAGGAAGACCTATGGTTTTAATCAGTGGAAGCATATTTGCATCAGCAATTTTTCTTGGTTCTGTATTTTTATACCAATCAAGTGAATTACTTGGGTTAGTAGGTATGATTAGTTCCGGTTTGATAATGCTAGCTTCGGGATTTTTTAGAAAACATTAGATTATTCTATTGTAATATCTTTTTCCTTTTTTGTAATAGGAATAATTAATGTAAGAATACCATTTTCATATTTTGCAGATTCTATTTTTTCTTCTCCTTGTTTAATTTCCATAGGAAGTCTAATTTTTTTATCAATTATATTTGGTCTTTGGTTTGAAATCAATGATTCTAATTCTTTTTCATCAATTGTTTTTTTTGCATTGATGGAGAGAATGTCTCCACATAAAGATAATTCAATTTCTTTTTTTGTAAATCCAGGAATATCAATTACAATTTTTAGATTTTCATCATTGAGATACATGTCAATTGGTGGTAAAACAAATTCATAGAATTCTCTTGATTTATTTCCAATCTCTTTGATTACGTCTTTTACAAGTCCCATTTTGTGTTATGTGCTCAATTTTTGGTTATAAACTTTGATAGATTTTTAATCAATTAATTTCTTAGTTTTGATAACTTATGATTATTGTAATTGAAGGTGGAGATCAGGCAGGAAAGTTGACACAATCTATTCTATTAGAGAAAGCTCTTAAAAAACAAAAGATCAAAACAAAACTATTTCATTTTCCTGACTATGAAACCCCAATTGGTAAAGAAATTAGAAAATATTTAGATGGAAAACGAAAATTTACTCCCCAAGTAATTCATTGTCTTTTGGCTGCAAACAGATGGGAAAAACTTAATACCATTTTAGAAGCTGAGGAAAAAAATTCTGTTTTAATCATGAATAGATATTATCATTCTAACCTAGTTTATGGATTAGCAAATGGTTTGAAGCAAAAATGGCTTGAGAGTCTTGATGAAGGTCTTCCAAAGGCTGATCTTGTTATTTTACTTGATGTTACACAAAAAGAATCATTTTCAAGAACACCGCGAAATAAAATTGGTGGAAAGGTAATGAAAAGAGACAAGTTTGAAAAAAATAAAGAATTTTCCACAAAGATTTCTAATTTTTACAGAACGGTTGCTAAGAAAAAACAATGGAAAATAATTAATGCTACCAAGTCCAAAATTGAAGTTCATGAAGAAATTCTAAAAATATTTTCAAAGAAATTGGGATTATGAAAAAAAATTATATAGATATTATTGATCCAATTCATGATTTTATTCGTGTTTATGATTACGAACTTCCAATAATTGACAATCCACTTTTTCAAAGATTAAGACGGATAAAACAGCTATCTGGTGCACATTTGACATATCCTTCAGCTCAACATAGTAGATTTGAGCATTCTCTAGGAGTTATGCATATTGCTAGTCAAGCTGGTTTTGCATTAAATGAAAAAGGATTTCTGAATTCTGATGATGTTCAAATTTTACGTATCGCAGGTTTGTTACATGATATTGGTCATGGACCTTTTTCTCATTTATTTGAAGAAGTAATACAAGAAAAAAAACTTTCACATGAAGATTATGGAAAAAAATTTATTTTAAATTCTGAAATTGGTGATATAATATCAAAAATTGGATTTGATAAAAAACTAGTTACAAAAATTGCATTTGGAGAATCAAAATTTCAATATTTAAATGAAATTGTTTCAGGTGCTTTGAGTGCAGATATGATGGATTATTTATTAAGAGATGGTTACTTTACGGGAGCCGAACATGCAAAGATAGATCATAAGAGAATTACACAATCCCTTGATATTCATAAAAATAAACTTGCATTGGAGCGTTCAGCACTTTATTCTTTTGAATCTATGATGCATTCTAGATATCAAATGTTCAAAGCAGTATATTTTCATAAAACTGTACGCGCTGCAGAAGTTATGCTTATTGAAGCATTAAGATTATCTGATGATGAATTTGGTTTCACATCTTTTAATTTAAATGAATTTGTTAAACTAACTGATGAATATGTTCTATCATCTTTGATCTCATCAAAATCTTCTAAACTAAAACGAGCAAAACAATTAGCAGAGGATTATCAAAATAGAAAGTTGCTAAAATGTGCATTTGAGAGAATACTTACCAATCAAACAAATTTGAAAAAAACTAGAACAGATGAACTTAGAATTGCAATTTCTAAAAAATCTAAAGTTAATGAAACTGAAATTTTTGTAGATAGTTCTGTTACCCCGTCTATCCCACTTACCCCATCAAAAAATGAGTCAAAATCAATTATTTTGATAACTAATAATGGTACAAAATCTTCTGCAAAAGAGATGCCAATTTCTGAAATACCAGTGGTTGCAGCGATTTCTGGATTCATGAACATACTTAGAATCTATACTCATCAAAAGAACAGAAAAAAAGTTGAAATTGCCGCAAAATCGATCCTTGGTGATTTAAAGTGAAAAAACGAATTGTAATTAAATTATCAGGACGGGTTTTTGGTATGGATAATGTCAAAAATCTAAAAGATTATGCTGTATTTTTAGTAAAAATTAGTAAGTTTTGTCAACCTATTATAATTGCAGGAGGAGGTGATATTGCACGACATTACATTTCTCATGCAAGATCTTCTGGCGCTGATGAATCTACTCTTGATGAACTAGGAATTGAAATTTCAAGACTTAATGCAAAATTGCTAATTTATGCTCTAAAAAACAAAGCATACTCACATCCACCAACCACTTTACAGGAAATTAAACATGCAGTAGATGATGGATTAATAGTAGTTGCAGGCGGTCTTCATCCTGGTCAAAGTACTAATGGTACTGCAGCATTGATTGCAGAAAAAGTTCAAGCTGAACAGTTTCTTAATGCTACTGATGTTGATGGAGTTTATGATATGGATCCTAACAAATTCAAAAAAGCAAAAAAATTCAAACAAATAGAATTAAAAAATTTAAAAAATATGTTAGTTCATGAAGATTCTATAGCCGGTGGTTATGATTTGATGGATATTGTTGCTTTAAAAATTATTGAGCGTTCAAAAATTAAAACAAGAATCATAAAAGCAGATATAAAAATTATTGAAAAGGCAATTAAAGGTGGTGACGTTGGCACAGAAATTATTCTTCCTTCTAAATAATTAATCAATATTATTTTGAATTGTGGGTCTTGCTTGAGACCAAATTTGAATCTGATTTTCTGGATATTCAGGAATTCCTGTTTCTCTGAGTTTTTTGTAAATTGATAAGGCTTCTTCTTTCTCTACAGCCTTGGATTGAGCCTTTGTAAATCCATCTTTATCTACTATAACTGCAACATGGCCGTCTTCAGAACTAATTACTGCAGTAAATTCTTCTTCTCCTACCGGAAAAAATTTTCCATTAATTTTTTTTGTCGTTAAAGTTAACATACCAAATCCAGCAACTTCAAATATTTTCATTTGTGATTTACTTGCTCTTTGTTTTCCTTCTTGTACTGCTTGGAAATACTGCATAATTTCTCCGTCCTACAATGGTATAATAACTATCTCAACATTTAAGACATCAAGAGGAAATGTAAAAACTATGAATCCTAAAATTTTTGTTGGAATCGCAGTTGCCACACTTGTTGCAATTTTAGGTGGAATTCTTTTAACAGGACCTACAATTGTTATACCTACTGGAGATAGTACTGGAACTCAAAATAATCCAGAAGCTAAAGCCATTCAAATTGAATTAGATAATCTTTCTATTGAAAGAGTTTCAGAAAGAACAGCTACAATCAATATTGCATTTAAAATCTCTAATCCTAATTCACGTGCCGTAATTGTCCAAACTATGGATTATCAATTATTTGAAACAAATTACTCTGACTCTGAACAAATTTCAGGTGGTGAAATTGGTAGTAGACCTACAGGAATGGTAGAATTTGCATCAAATTACTATACTCTTCTTGGTGAAAATTCAATCATTCTAAAGGAAACTATTGAACTGAAAGGTTCTGAAAATACTTCTGAATTATGGACAGTTCTTCAAGATGATAATCAATCTTGGAGAGTTTCCGGCACTGTCTTTTACAATCTAAGTTCAATGACCAGTGGTCAAGAAAACGAGCTTTATTTCGAATTTACAAAATAAACTTGATAGTATCATAAAATCTCAAAATTATGATAGTATGTTTTTAGAGGGAAAATATTCCCAAAGTTATAAAAGTCCGTTTCATTGTTTTTTATCAAATGGCAGAAGCAGGTATAGCCGCATTTGGCGCAGCAGCAGGAGTCGCAATTGCACTCGCAGTAGTGTGTTTCGCTCTTCGTGGTAAAGGACATCCAGAACCACTCGATTAACAAAGGACTTTTTCCTTTACAATATTTTTCTAATTTTTTACTAATTTTTCTTGCCAAATCCCAACATTTCTGCTAGGTCTAATTGGTTGGTATTCTTCTTTTTCATGAAACATCTTTCATAATATTGACATTCAGAGCACTCAGTTGATGGCTCTAAAATAGGAGTTTTTTGTTCTTTCAGAAGATCATTTAGAACTCGAACTCTTCGTATTACTTCCTCAAACATCTTTTTATTTCGTGAAATTGAAAATGAAGTTTCTTTTCTATCTCCAGTTAGGTACACAATCATTCCATCTTGTTTATCATAAATCCACATACATGCATTAAGATAAAGAACATCATTTGCTATTGGATTTTCTAACTCATTTGTTGCTCCTCTAAATAAAAAGATAGAATCATCAATAAGCATGTCAACTTGGCCCTTTAGTTTGATTTCATCAATTGGAAACTCTTTTGCCTCACTACCATATTGTAATTTTCTAAGTAATCCTGAGAGTAGTTCATTGAATCCTTTTCTTTGAACTTCTTGAGGATCAATTCTATCATAATATGAGCGTCTTAAACACTGTACAACTTCATGTAGATGAATTGTTTGAATATCTGCTGAATCAATATCAATTTCTAATTCTTTTCCGATAGAATTTAGTGCATTCTCAACAATACTTCGAAAATCTCTATCTCCCATCATAATACATCATTCTCCTTTTTGGTTTCTTATACTTAGCTCATAAGTTTGGTTATTACTTTTGAAATCTTTCCTGAGAAGGCAAGAATAACAAAATGAAGGCCAAAGCCAATAATTGCCCCAATGAAAAGTTCACCTGTTAGAAAATAAATTCCTAGGAATACTGCTAATGGGGGTAAGGCAAAAATCATGGCTAAAAATGAGCTTACCCAGATAAATTTTATTAATGATTCCGTAGAAATTTCTGTTTTTTTCTTTAGGAAATTAAACATTTGAAAATCCTATTCTTCTTCTAAGATTAACTTTGACATTGTAGTTTCAGTCGGAATCTTTTGCTCAACAGCAAAAGCAATTGCTGCCAAATTTCTAATCTCAAATGATGTTAATTTTGTAATTCCAACAATTGTTGCAAAGCTAAACATCTTTGTGAATGATCTAATTGATGTACTGTATATTGCCAACTCAAATGCTCTTTCAAATTCAGCAATTGCATCTAACTCATTTTCAACCTGTGGAACTAAATCTTTGTATTTTGTATTTGATAATTCATTAAATGCATCTCTAACTGTAGCTCCTGCCATCATTCTTCCAAGTAATTCTTTAGCTGGTGGATTAGTATTAATTATCAAATCTTGAATTTGTTCTTCTTGCAATCCCCAGAATTTCCCTCTTATTACACTTAGAATATTGTAAAAATCAATATCCATTGAAACAATTTTTGTCGCTTCTTTATCTGAATAATTTTTCATTGCACCGGCTAGATGTTGAAATAATATCTTATCAAAATATGTATCAAAGATTTGTAGATTTTTCTTTTCATTGTATAATGCAGCAGCCTTTACAATCTCATCTGCAAATTCAACTGAACTCAAACTTGCAACTGCCTCTTCAAAATCTTTTGCAACTAGTGCTTTAACTATAACATCTCTTTGTTTGATTAATTCTTCTGCATGAAGATTAACATGAGATTCAATTTCTTCTTGAGATTTTCCTAAGATTTTTCCTTTTAAAATTAATTTTAGATTTGAAACAATAAATTTCATATAGTATGCGTCAAGCACTCCAGAATTTCCTGATGTTTTTGCAATTGAATGATGTATATCTGCTAATTTACTTCTAAGGGCTGATTCAATATTTTGTGAAGAATATGGTTTTTGAACATCTGCTACTGCCTCTGCATATACAGTATTCTTGATTCTAGTGATTAATTCTTCCAAATCTCTAGATTCGGCAAGTGTTTGAAAATCAGATCTTGTTAGTAATTTACCTCGTTTACTGTATGCTTTTACTGAGGCATAGACATTCTTAGAACCGCCCATTTCGATCAATCTCCTTTGCTAACTGATTTTAATGTTTGGCGATCTATACTTGAGAGCAAATTCTATGTAATTTTATCTAAAAATACCATGGCTTCATCTTTTTCCTGTTTTGATAGTTTAACAAAGGCCGAAAGAATTTCTTTCTGAATTATTAAGGATTCATCAGAAATATCTTGTAATTTTGAGAGATCAAAAGGCAGTAACTCATTAATTTTATTTTCACAAAATGCCTTGACATATTTTTGAAAAATTGAATATGTAAAAATTGGACTTATCTTTACAAGAGTGGATAGAATTTTCTTAAATTCTTTCTCTATAGGTTCAGACTTAGAGAAAAACTCGATTAGTAGATCTTCTCTATTTTTACATTCATTGATAGATAATGCCACCAGAATCCCTTTTTTTGTCAAATGATAGTATGGAATTCCTATTTCTTGAAGTGCTTTTGGCCCTCTTTTTAACGGTAATCTGCCCGCCTCTTCAGCGATTCCTATTGGAAGTAAGATTTCATCTAGATCTCGAAATATTCCTGAATAGATATTCTTCCATACAATGTCTGTTTTTTTAGCAATTTTTTGAGATATTCCTGTCCTTGTTCTTTCTGCAGGATTTGCATTACTTCCAAGTATGGAGATGATCGCTCTCTGTCTATTTGCTTCTCCAGTTAGATCATTGCCTTTTGTCTTGAATGTATCAAAAATCGCCAATTTAGTATCAGATTTGACTTTCATTTACTCACCTTTATCACAATATTCATCTTTTATGTTACTATTAGAATATACTAAAATATAATTATTTACTTTTTTACATGCTTTCGAGTCTCCAATGCTTAAATAATTTTCAATTTCGATAAATTTAATGAATTCTAGGAACTACAAGTATGCTCTATTACTTGTAGCCGCAGTATCTATCACAGCAATCGGTGCTATGTCTCAGGCATATGCACAAAGTGTTGATGATGGTATGGACGGATATGTCAAAGGAACCAGTGGAATTTACACTGGTAACCCTAGCGAATGTTGGTATGAAGAAGATGGCAGCATGCTACCTTGTAAAATTGATACAGGTGATACAGCATGGATGCTTACAGCAACATCTTTAGTACTTTTCATGTCCCCAGGTGTCGGTTTCTTTTATGGCGGATTAGCCAGATCAAAGAACGTCGTCAATGTACTTGGTATGACCTTAATTGTAATGGGTCTTATGTCAGTACAATGGGTTCTATGGGGATACTCACTAGCATTTGGTGGAATTGATTCAGATGCAAACTTGTTCATGGGAAATCTCGATTATGTCGGATTTAACATGGTTTCACCATACGCACCATTAGGCGAAGCAGGTCCATGTGCAGACACATGGTCAGCAGCTTACCAGATGAATGCTATGGTTGAAGGAGATGTTTGTAGTCAAGGTTGGCCTGGTACAGTACCTCACCAACTATTTGCAATGTTCCAAGCAACATTTGCAATTATTACACCAGTTCTAATTATTGGTGGATTAATTGACAGAATCAAATTCAGTGCATTAATCATATTCGTTCTCTTATGGGGAACCTTCGTTTATGATCCAATAGCACATTGGGTCTGGGGAGGCGGATACATAGGAGGAGGTGCAATCGACATCGATCCAGACTTATCGCCATCATATGCATTAGACTTTGCAGGTGGTACTGTAGTACACATTTCTTCAGGATTTGCTGCGTTGGCAGGAGCCCTAGTCCTTGGTAGAAGACTCGGATATGGTAAAGTGCCAATGGAACCACACAATATCCCAATGGTAGTTCTGGGAGCAGGAATACTCTGGTTTGGATGGTTTGGTTTCAACGCAGGAAGTGAAGTTATGGTAGACGGCATTACCGTCAGCGCATGGACTGTTACAAATACATCAACTGGTATGGCTGCAATCACTTGGGTGCTCATGTCTTGGGCACATACAGGAAAACCAAGTATTGTTGGAGCTGCGTCAGGAGCAGTAGCAGGATTGGTAGCAATCACACCAGCCTCAGGTTGGGTAGGTCCAATGGCTGCGATTATAATCGGTATTGCAGCTGGTACAATTTGTTATGCAGCAATAGCATTCAAGAGTGCACGCAAATGGGACGACGCATTAGATGTATGGGGAGTACACGGAATGGGTGGTCTTACAGGTGCAATTTTGACTGGTACATTAGCTAGTCCACATATCTGGGATACTGGAGACGGTATCGGAGCATGGACTGGTACTGCAGAAGGAATGGAACAGCAAGCAATCAGCATTATCGCTGCTGCAATATCAGTAGGCTATGCCTTTGGTGTTACACTGGTTATTCTCAAAGTAATGGATGCCGTATGGCCGGGCGGAATCAGAGTCACTCCTAAAGAAGAGGAGATTGGTCTTGATTTGGCACAGCATGGCGAAAGAGCATACGTTAACGAATAGAAAAAAAAATCCTTTTTTCTTCTTTTTATTTTAATACAAATCAATTTACATTTGATCATTTTATTCAAATCATGTTAATTTCTACTACCGAACTTGATACAATTCTAAATGATCCTAATGTTATCATAACTGATACTCGTTCTTTCAAAGAATATTCTGAAGGACATATTCCAGGAGCTGTTCATTTAGATTTGTTTGCATTTCATTGGATTGATACTACAGAAAAAGGAATCGAGAATTTCAACAATCAAACTCAAAATCTACTTTCATTTCTTGGAGTAACACCTGAGAAAAAAGTTATTTTTTATGATTCAGTTTCTGGAATGCTTGCAGCTAGAGGTGTTTGGATGTTGATGTATTTTTCACATGAAAACGTTTCAATGCTTGATGGAGGAATAACAAAATGGAAAAAAGAAAATCTTTCATTAGAGATAAAACCAAATGGTTTTAAGCCATCCAACTTTTCAGGAAAAGTTAATCAAAATATTATCTCAGGATTTGAATATATTAGAGATAATTTAGATAATTTAAAAATTCTTGATGTTCGTTCTAGTGGAGAATATGATGGAAGTATAATTCGGGCAGCACAATCTGGCCATATTCCAAATTCTATCAATATTGATTGGAATCAAAACATCACAAAAGATGGCACTTTCAAAAATAATGATGAGTTATCTCAAATGTATAGCATTCCAAAAAATACTGAAATTGTCACTTATTGTCAAGGAGCATATCGTGCTGCCAATACATTTTTGGTACTGAAAAAATTAGGATTTAAAAATATTCGAGTATATCTTGGGTCATGGGGTGAATGGGGAAATAAACTGGAACTTCCTGTAAAAAAATAAAATTTTAAACAGATTTTGATTTTTTATGCATGCCCCATTTTTGAGCAAATTCTTCTGCAGTAATTGCAATTCTGGATTTACATTTTAGACATCGACGCATTTTATTATGTTTAGAATATCTCCAAACGTGAGCTTCACTTATTTTATGACAATTCATACTATTGTCGATTTTACTAGCATTCTGTATAAATCATGTTAATTTTTTTTTGTATTTAGTACAAAATCCCAATCTATACAGATAATGAATTCAAAAAATAGTATTTAATATGACTGATTCAGAATGTGAGCATTATTGGACTCCTAATGGCTCTTATTTTTGCGTTCATTGTGGCACAGATATTCAAAAAAACTAGCAGTCTTAGGATATATTGTGAAAAAAATCCTCTATGTGATTATTCCAGTTCTTGCATTTTCTATAATTTTTGTAAATGCTTTTTTTGGTCATTTGATTTTTACATCAGAATCTCAAGAGGTTGTAAACAAGTATTCAGTGTATGTTCATTTATTATCTGAATGGCAGAGTGATTCAAAGAATATTATTTTTGATGTAACAAACTCTTGGCACAAATCAGATAAAATCAATAATGTAAACCATGTATTTGATGCAGAATTTAAAGAATACAATACAAATCAACTTCAAGAAATTAATGGAAAATCATATGTAGAATTAAAACATGAATTTAGTGATTGTCAAGAAGAATGGCAACCAATGCTATATCGGAAAGTAGTAGATACTGTTAGACATGAAATAGAATATATCCAAGGACAACAATTAAG
>JAPFBP010000010.1 GCA_029250275.1 Candidatus Nitrosopumilus sp.
AACATCTGAACCAAAAATTACTCAAATTAGTCCTGAACCAGAACCTGCCATAGTATCACAACCAATTTGCGATAAGGGAACAATAGAAAAAGATGGAAAGTCTGTAGTTAAAATAAAATCAATTCCAAAAAAGTCTTCATGCAGATCTTAGAGTAGGAGAAGGCACAACTATCATAATTGATAGTGATCTGAAAGGTAATGAGATAAAGACAATTTTATCTAATTTGAAATCATATGTATCAGGCAACGGATATTTGACAATTAGCTCAGATGATGAATTGCAAAATCATTTTAACGAGCAAGATATAGATTTTGAATCAAGTTGAGAGTTTACAATCACATACTTGAACCAAGTAAGAGTGGTAAATCAGTCATTTTTAAGATAAATGTAGAAGATGTGTATGGAAAGCAAACCATAAACTATTCCTCGGTGTCAGGGTGGCGATGTCGACTAGCGCTACGATATTTGGTATTTAATTCAGAAGAATGGACTAATGATGTGACAAGAAAGTTAGTCAAAACCTTCAGGCGGTCTTTGAACAAAGACATTACAAATTAGTGCATCTGTATTTTCATCTCTATATTGCACATTGCATGAAACAAATTTTCCTTTTAGTGCACGTTCTAAATCCTCTTTTGTTTTTTCTTCATATTGTGGTTGTTCAGGATCATCGATTTTACTCATAATGATTTTTTCTACTTTTCCATATTGATCCTGATTGTCTTTTCTAGTGTGACTAACTAGTAATTCAAAAGCATTGTTTGTAAGAATCGAAAGAACTGCTCCACCTATACCATCTCCCATAATTAGGATTTTTTTTGTTCCTTAATTACTTGTTGGCAATACTGATTTCAAAGTCTGGAACAAGTCCTTTCTCTTGAGCCATTTCAAATAATCTTCTGATGGATTCTTCACCTGGTTCTCCCATGTTTACTGTAACTTTATTTACATACATTTTTACAAATTTCTCAATTAAACTGCGCTCTTTTCCTCTAGCATATTGCATTGCATATTCAATTGCATCATCAAAGTGTTCAATTCCAAACTCAATTGATTCTTGTAGATATTTGTCAAATTTTACGATTGTTTCCATGCCTAGGTTTGTTTTCATTACATTGATTCCAAGTGGAACTGGCAAACCATTAGTAGTCTTATCCCACCATTCTCCAACATCTAAAATTTTTACATTTCCTTCTTGTTCGTAAGATAATTGAGTCTCGTGAATTACTAGTCCTACATCCACTTTACCTGATTTTACAGCTTCTGGAATATCGCTGAAGTTCATTTCTTCATAATCAAATTTTCCAATCATTAGTTGTAATAACAAGAAAGCTGAAGTCATTTTTCCAGGAATTGCAATTTTGCATTTTTTTATCTCATCAAGTGTCATCTGTTTTCTAGCGGTAACTATTGGACCATAATTAATTCCAAAACTTCCACCACTTCTCAATATCGTATATCCTGGAATGTAAGCACATGCATGAACTGAAACTGCAGTTACATCAAGTACTGGATCTGTTGCTTTACGATTTAGTTTTTCAATATCTTCAATAACATGATTTACTTTAAAATCAGGTGATGATACTTTACCAGTAAACATTCCATAAAACATGAATGCGTCATCTGAATCAGGTGTATGTCCAACAGAAATTTCCATGCTTATTTTCCAAATTATCGTAATAAATATCACAACCAATTTGATGGGGTCAAAAGCAAATGAATGATAATTTTTTTGTATGTTGAAAAAGATTATGAGGTTTCAAATCATATATGATCTAGAAGAAGGCTAAGATTTAATACCTGAATCCAAAGTTTTTCGAATATGACAAAATTCAAGTCAACAGTTGAGGTTATGAAAATCATCAAGAATAAGAAAAACATCCGTAATTTTGGTGTTATTGCTCACGTTGACCATGGTAAAACAACCATGAGTGACAGCTTATTGGCATATTCTGGAATTATTGCCCCATCTGCTGCTGGAAAAGCACTTGCAATGGACTTTGATAAAGAAGAACAAGCAAGAGGAATTACAATTTACCAAGCTAACGTGACTTTATTGTTTAATCAAAAAGGTGAAGAATATGTCATTAACATGATTGATACACCAGGACACGTAGATTTCAGTGGAAGGGTTATTCGAAGTCTTAGAGCAATTGATGGTGCAGTTGTAGTGTGTGATGCTGTTGAAGGTATCATGACTCAAACTGAAACTGTCACTAGAATGGCACTTGAAGAGAGAGTGAGACCTGTTTTGTTTATCAACAAAGTAGATCGACTCATCAAAGAACTACGATTAACTCCAGAAAAAATGCAAGAACAGCTAGTGGAAGTCGTTACTAATTTTAACCAATTAATTGACACATATGCGGAACCTGAATACAAAGAAAAATGGAAAGTATCTATTCAAGATGCTAGTGTAACATTTGGTTCTGCAAAAGATAGATGGGCAATTAACATTGATATTATGAAAGAGAGAGGAATTACATTCAAAGATGTAATCGATGCATATACTAATGAAAAAGTTTCAGACCTTGTAGAGAAAGCCCCACTGGCTGACGCTGTACTTGGGATGGTTGTAAAACATCATCCATCCCCTCCTGAAGCAGTAAAGTATAGAATTCCACAAATTTGGAAAGGTGATTTGGAATCTGATATTGGAAAAGCATTACTTGCATGTAGTGATGACGGTCCAACAATTATGATGGTTGTAAACATGGTTTTAGATCCTGCAGCTGGACCTGTAGCAATTGGAAGATTGTTTTCTGGTACTATCAAAGATGGTCAAACTCTCAATATCATAGATCAAAAAAGAGAGGGGCGGGTTCAATCTGTTAATTTCTTTATGGGTAACCAAAGAGAACAGGTTGGAGAACTGGGAGCAGGAAATATTCCTGCATTATTGGGGTTAACTGAATGTAGGGCAGGAAATACTTTATCTTCAGTAAAGGGCATTCAAATATTTGAAGGTGTCAAATATGTTTCAGAACCTGTTGTACAAATTGCAATTGAACCAAAACATCCTAAAGATTTACCTAAACTTGTAGATATTCTAAGGCAATTAACTATTGAGGATCCAAATCTTATTGTAAAAATTGATGAAGAAAGTGGTGAGACCATCATTGCTGGAATGGGTGTATTACACTTGGATGTTGCAATACATAGAATCCAAGATACAAAATGTGAGATTATAACTTCTGAACCTCTGATTAACTACAGAGAAACTGTAAAGGGTGGATGTGAACCAATCATGGCAAAATCCCCCAACAGACATAATAAAATTTTCATGAAAGTAGAGCAACTAGAACCTGCAATTGCACATATGCTAAGAACTGGTGAAATCAGTGATTTGAAAGACAAAAAGGTTGTATCTGATTTACTTAAAGGAGCCGGTTGGGATACTGATACAATAAAGAGAGTAATGAAATTTGATTCACGTGGAAATGTTTTGATTAATGGAACAAAAGGTGTTCAGTTTGTTCAAGAATCAACTGACTCTATAAATTCTGGATTTGAAGATGTAATGAAAGAAGGCCCACTATGTAAAGAACAGATGAGAAATTGCAAGTTTATCTTTACTCACTTTGTTCCTCACGAAGACGCCGCACATAGAGGTCTATCTCAATTAGGTCCTGCATCAAGAAGAGCATGCATGGGTGCATTACTAACTGCTGGAACTGCAGTTTTAGAGCCAACATTGGCAATTGAAGTTCGTGTACCTACTGATTTAGTTGGAAACGTTGCAACAATTCTTTCCGGTAAACGTGGTAAAGTACTTGACATGTCCCAAAAAGGCATATCAAGTATTATCATTGGCGAAATCCCCGCCTCTGAAACATTTACTTTATCAGAAGCAATGAGAGGTCAAACTGCAGGTCGTGCAACATGGAATACTTCTTTTAAGGAATGGACTGAAGTTCCAAAATCAATGCTTGCAACAGCTGTTGCTGATATTAGAAAGAGAAAAGGTTTAGCCCCAGAACCACCAGGTATTGGCGAATATATCGATAAAGAATAATCTTATTTTAGACAGACTTTTTTACTTTAATTCAAATTTTCTTTTCACAATAATTTTTCATGATCTAAATTTTGAAATATTTGTTTGAACAACCACCATTGAATGTATTTACGAGCCTAAATCACTCATTGTTTACCGCTCATTACCACTCATTACCAATAGTATATATATCCGTCATATAATATGCTGATATGAGTACACAATCTCAAACCAGTGACGCATTTGCAATGTACAAGCAAAATGTTCAAAAATATTTTGAAAATATTTCCAAACTAACACCACAATATTTTCAATCTGCAACAGAATTGCAAAACGAATGTATGAACACTTGTCAAAAAACAATTAACGCTGCTGTATCAATACAACAAGAATTTACAAAGAAAGCCGGAATCAACACTGAAATTCAAGATTCTGCAAAAACTGCAATCGTTGATACCAACAAGCAAATTGTTCAAGCAAGTACAGTAAATAATCAAATGGTAAAAACTACTATTGATACAACTGTTCAAAATTTCAAAACATTTAACGACAACGTTAATGCATTCACTGAATTAAACAAAAACATTATCCAAACTTGGATAACCCCTTTCACACACACAAAATAGTGTGTTTGATTTTTCTTTTTTTATTTTTCTAGTTTAGAATAATTCATGCAATTTGATGATTTCTCATCAAACTCCACGGTGTGTTAGGTGATTTGTATTTCAAAATTTGTATTTAACCCTGATGGATAAATTCTTAGTAAAAATTGGAATTGATGACTTTCATACATGTTAAAATAAAATAAATTAGAACCATTGATCATATGAAAATAATCCCGTAATCTTGGCATGTTGGAAGAGATCATTTTTAAACTTCTCCAACATATTTTGAATTATATCGTGAAATATTATTGAGAGAAACACTTCAAAAAAATTTGTTGAAAGGAAGATAAACTCAAATGGGGAATTATGTAAATTGCTCATAAAAAACCCTGGGGTTAAGAGATTCTGAGATTTAATTTTAATTTAAAAAACACCTATGATACTTTATTCAAATCAGTATGTTTGAATAAATTTTCGATACTAATTAATAGTTGTCCTGTATTATCTAGGTCGACCTATATATGATAAGTCATTATGAGCCTAACTTGAAATTATATGAGCGTGAACGAATAGTCTTTCAGACTATAAAGAATAATCCAAATTCACATCACAATGAATTGATAAAACAAATTGTTCCAGAATTTATGGCAAAAACTACTTTTGAGAAAACAAGGGATTCTTTGTTGGATAAAGACATCATTTTTGTAAAAAAACAAGGAAATATGAAATTTTATCTTCCAACTGAAAACTATGAGGAGAAACTACAACACAAAATAGAACAAAATACTAACAATTCATACCATGATTTAAAATTGAAAATTAAAAAATTAGATCTTGATTATTCTCACAAAGATGTTGATGAAAAGATATCTATTGCAAATTTTCTATTAAGAAATTTAATACGTGCAGATAATGGATTTACTCTTTTAGATTCTGTAAAAAATCCAAAAAAGACATTATATCATGATGAGCATTTAACGATTCAACAATTAATCAATAACGTTTTTGAGATTATTAGAAAAGACAATGATTTTGAAATTATATTCCCCACAATTGTGAGTAATTTAGAAATTCTCACTTTTCAAGGATCACTGGATAAATAGTATTTCATCTAGTTATTTATTCAGGTCTTTCTATCCATAATTTATGGGTCTTCTATATACAAAATTTCACATGGATTTTGATAATGATGAATGGATACAAATCTCCAATGATCCTTTAATTTTTCAAACTATCAAAGACGATGTCAGCATAGAAGTCGAGGATACTTCGAATAAATCTTACAAACTTCATTTCAAAGAAGGGGGGAAACTCCACATGTTTAGAGTCACTGGAAAGTTTCGTTTAACTTGGGATAATGAAGATTTATCAAAACCTCTATAAAATAATAATGAGAATATTTGATTAATCCAATGTCTTTAGAAGATCAAATAAATAAAATTACGAATGATTTTGAAAATACACCTCCTGAAAAAATTCTTGATATTTTAAATCAAATAAAACCTCATTTCAAAAATGGACTTATTTCTGAATATTTACAAGGCAAAATACAAAAAATTCAAGATTCTATGGACGAACATGATAAGAAAAAACAATGCAAGGCATTGTTACCCTATTTTGATTGGTATGTGCAAGGATTGTAAAATTATTCTGAAAAATGATTAATTTTTTCCAATGCTTTCTTGATAGTTTTTAGATCTTTTCTTCCCTGTTCCATATCTCCAACTAATTTTACAAAATATTCATGTCCTGTATCTTCTGCTTTGTGGATATCTGACTCATAACATGATAGAGCTTTCTCTAAAAATTGTTTTTCTTCTTCTAAAGCATTCATGTCATGAATATCTTTTAGGCCACTGTGAACTTTTTCAATAACCTCATTAATCTTTGGAACTATTTTTCTTGCTTGTTGATTCAAGACTGATGCAAACATTGCAGCTGACTCTTTTAATTCTGGACTGTCGTTAAGTGTTTTTAATCTAATTTTATAATGATTTAGCGATTTCAAAATTATCTCATAACCTCCTTCATCTTTAACATATATCCCTCCCAACCAAATTTTTCCAGTCATCTATCCTTGAGATTTAGGTGTGTTATTATAATTTAGTTCTTAATTTTAGAACTATTGTGAATTTTACTTATTTGTAAGAGTTGTAAATTTGTAATTACAGTAGATGAATAGATATTTCTATGTTAAACATCCGAGTGGTCTTTAATTGGTGGCTCATTTTTGTTAATCAAATATAATAAAACACCTGCAAGACAAACACCCATTCCACTAATTCCTACAAATGTACCTGTGTTTTTAATAAATCTCAGCAAGGTATCTGTTTGTCCTAATTCAACTGAATAGAACATTATCAATCCAGATCCAAACATCAGAATTCCTATGATTGTTATTCCTACAGACATTTTCATATTTTAATTATTTTTTCCTGATTAATAAATAACAACAGCAAAAATTTGTGTCGTTATTATGCTAGGAATGTCTATATTTCAAATCCTAATTTTTAGTCAAATCTTCAATTAAATCAAATTCTACAATTGTTTCAGAAATTAGGTTGGAAAACAAAAATCATACGATCAACTAAAAAAATCAATCCAAAAAAGACTATTAAAAAACCATGAAGTAAAAAATCATTAAATAGTAATTAGTTGATCTTTATTGTAATTTCTTCACTATTGTTTATGGGGATTGTTATTGTTTGAAGTCTATGGCTTGTTTTAGATGATCTATGAATTTTTCAACTGATAATTTCATTTTTAATTCTTTGAAAATCATTTCAATAGATTTTTTCATCTGATCTTATATTTTTTAGCAAATTTATCTCTGTTTTGTAAGATTAGTTTTTTTAAAAAATTTGATAGATTATATTTAGTAAATCTTCTTCTAAAATTAGAATGACATCCAAAAAAGTTGACATGCTTGATATAATTCAAAAAATACTAAAGTTAGACACAAAGATGAGATTTGCAGCTATTATTGATCCTAAAGGCAATATTCGAGAAGCCATTATGAAAACAGGAAAAACTAATTTAAAAAGTCAAAAAGAAGAAGAGCATTTTTGTAATCAAGTTGCCCAAAGACGTTCTATGAGAAAAGAATTTGATAGATCCCTTGGAAAAGTGAGATATGTTCATGTTGAAAGAGAAAAAGTTTCTCAGATGGTAATTTACACAAAAAGAAATATTGTATATTTTACAATGGAGCCTGAAATGCCAATTAGTACAAAAATTAGATTAATTACAAAAGTCAAAAAAATTACTGCTGACCTTTAGGTTTTTTTAAAGACTATGTATTTTAGATTTCATGATGTTTCACAAATATCTTGGTGATTCTAAGATGTTTGAATATGACAAACATTATCGTAATTGTCAACAACAAAATAAGCCGTTTATCAAAGCAAAAATAAATCCTACCCATGGAAATTATTACGTTCAATTGGATTTGATGACTTGTAATTATGATTTATCTAATAATATGATGGAGCAAATTAACAAATCAGTGCAAGATGAAGTAAACTATGTTAAATCAAACTTAAAATATATTTTTAAAGATTTTAGTATTGACAAAGAACTTGCATGGTTTGATGGTGTATCTTCTGAACACGTTGATGCCTTTTGTAATTTTTTATATGATTTAACCCAGAATAATTCTAACTAAATCGTATCAGATTTTTCAAAACTTTATCAATTACTTTAATTTCTTGTTTTCTCTCTTTTATCGTTGATTGATTCCAATCTTTTGCAAATTCTGATTGCTTATCTATTTTTTCTAAAATTTCTATATATTTTACAAGATGAATTTTGTATTCATGAAGTAAATCTAGATGTTTGTTGTGGTTGTTCTCAGTTGGTGTGACCATTCCATTCCTCTTCTTTGATATCTGGAAACATCTCTCTTATTCTTTTTTTATCTTTCTCTATTGCGTCTATCCTACTATCTAAATGACTCTTGACTGCTGGTTCGCCTTCTTGTTCTTTTTCTTTTTGAATTTCTGAGATTACTCTACATAATGATTTATAATATAAAATGTGATTTTTTTTAGATTCTTCTGATGTATCTTCTTCTTTTACATCCAATGTACTTTATCCAATTCTTGAAAATAAGTACTTGATGTTCCCTCCCATTTGTCGTTAATCCTTTGATTCTAAATTACAATATGTTTAAGTTCATTATTCTTGCAGAAAATTTATGAATATAGCATGGAATGATAGAAAGACCGTGATTGCAAGTATGGGATTGTTAATCATTATTGGTGTTTATGTCACAATTAAATATTTACAGGGTGATTTTCCATAAATGAAATTATATTAAATATAATGAAATTGCAATTAATTTGTAAATGACTGATCCAGAATTACCTATTGAAGAAATAAAAAATAAAATAAGCAATATTTTATTAGAACCTGAAATCCGATTTTGTGGCCTTGTTGATAGTTCTGGAGAATTAATTGTAGGTGATATGAAAAGTGGGATAATTCCTTTTGAGAATGATGCTAGAAGAAAACAAATGTTTCAGGAATTAGCACATCGAGTGGCAAATAGGACCGGATTTGACGCTAATTTCGGTCGAGTAAAATATTCTTCATCTAGGAGAGAAAAAGTTGTAATGATGAGTTTTCCTCTTGGAAAATATATCGTATTAGTAATTGCAGAACCCAATGTTAACATAGATAGACTTGGTTGGAAAATAATCGATAAACTTGGAAATCAGTGGTCTGAATTTCACGGATTTTAAGTTTAACTAGAATTAATTTATTTTAGATGAAAAATATGCTTTTTTGTAACTCACAATTTTGTACTCATCATATTGAATGTTTTACACTAATATTGAAATTAAATAATTAATTAATATGAAAATTCTAGTTGATGAAAATTTAGATGGGATGGATGAGAGACTAAAAGACCTAGGCTATGATGCCTATAGTGTGCGGAAACTGCAAATGGAGGGAAAAAAACTTGCATCTGATTATTCTATAATTAACTATGCTCGTGAACATGATATGATCATAGTTACTAAAGATACTGAATTTCGCAAGGCTAGCGAAGAGAATAATTTTGCATTGATTTTACTTGATAATGAAGAAATCCTCAAAATGATTGTTGAAAAATTAAAATTTTTTAATTGACATTTTTTGTATCTATATGTGATATTCTTAAATTTGAAAGAACTTCATTAAGAAAATCTACTTCTTGTTGATGGGCAATACTACTCATAATTGATTCCCAACAATCATCTATTTTTCTAATAATCTGTGAATACATTTTGTCTTTTTTGAAAGCAGGATAATATGACAGTAATTTCATGATTCCGTCTGTTGATTGTACTATGTGAATTTGATGAATAATTGATCTTAGTCTTTCATGATATGAAAAATTCTCTTCTTTCACGGTTGTTTCAAAATTAGATATTTCTTCATAAACCACATCTATTTCTCTATGTAAATTCTTTAATTGATTATTTACTGATTCTGAGAGATTGATTAATTCATACACAATATGAGACCTACTGTGAACTTTTTTATCTATTTCTCCGGATTCAACCAGAGCACTAATTTCTCGATAAACTATTTTCTCATTGCCTACTTTCTCTATTACTCGTTTGGCAAGTTCAGTACCTCTAGTCTTTCCATTTTCATTTAAGATTCTAATAATTTCTGTTTTAATAATTTCTGAATTTTTATCCATTTTTTTCCCTAGTTTTTGTTTTGATATTTATTTAACACTGCTTCTTGTCCTGACTCGTTAATTTCCATTACTAACCCCTCTAAAATTTTTATTCCGTTAATTATTGGTGCTTTCACTATATCCTTATGTTCTAATTTTTGTTTTAGTACCATTCTTTCATTATTTATAAAACTCAAAAGTGGAACATTTTCACCCATGTTTAGATTTATGAAAAAATCAATATACTCTTCAGTTGATTTTATTACCATGATTTACCTTCTTTATTCCAGTATTTGTTTGAAGGTATATGGTCTAGGTTTAATTAGATTTTAATCAAATATGAATATGGATAGTTGTGATACTAGAATTCGGGCATACAAAAACGGTAAAACTTTTGATCAATGTCGTGATATTGCTGAATCAATGAATCCTGATTTTAAAAAATACATTGAAGATGAGGGAAAAATTTTCTGGACTCAAATTTTAGATCAGGTGGATCATGATGAGATAATTTACAAATTAACGCTCAAATACTTACGACGTGACGGTTATGATATTGGTAATCATAAAATTCCTGAAGTAAAAAAATTCTAGGGATTAAATTTACAACTACCATCTGCATTTCGTAATTTTTTTGCCATGATATATGGAGTCACAAGTAATATTGGTATTGAAATAGCAATAAAAAATGTTTGTAGTTGTGTCAATGCAATTGATAATGCTATTCCACTTGCAGTTCCAATAAAAACTGATAAAAATGATCCTGCACAAGTTGGACATGCAATAAATAATCCTGCTATTGCTCCTATACTACTTGCTCCTCTACCTTTTTTAGAAATTGTGTATGCATTTACTGCAATTGCAGTATTTAATCCAACCAAATATGAAACGATAATTTGTAACACTAGATTAATCGGTATTATGTTTAATCCTATATGTTCTGTAAGATAAATAATAATTTGTGGCATATATCCTGGTTCATCACAACATGGAGCAACAAATCCTGATGGGATAGTAGCTCCATAATGATATGAAAAACTAACTTCTGGTTGATATACTAGTGTTCCAGAAACTAGTGAAAAAAATATCCCGTATCCAATAAATGTTGCAACAAATATTTTTCGAGATTTTGAATTCCATGTGGTTAATGCAATAATTGAAGCAAGATCTTTTCCTTTGTTTTCTACTTTTTCTCTATGGTATCTATACATACCAAAAGCAATGGCTCCAAATGATACTAGCAGAATAATGTAAAATCCATAGGCGATTCTTTGTATGGTGTCTATTGCACTTGGAGTTAACAATTCGGGATCTTGATATCTTCCATACATTAAAAATAAAATTACAATAGTTACAAATCCTAATACGATTAGTTTTTTGCCCCGATTGGCACTTTTGTTCTCCACAGTCATGACTTACTATCTATGAAATTAAATTCTATCTTAACTGAGTTTAGTCTGTTTTATTATTTATACATAATTTAACAATGAAACTTTATTCTAAACCTGAAATTTAACCCTAAATCTGATTTTTATCTTTATTTGACAATAATCTATGATTAGAGGTAAAAACCACTAAAATTACAATTACCATAATATTTCTATTTGAATAGACAAAATTAGGATTTAGTCATATGAATTTCAGATTACAACATGTTCCATTGGGTTACTAGTATCTTATTAGAGAAAGACCGCCCTATAGTATTGTAATGAAAACTAAGCAAAATAACAAAATGCACTTGCCATTAAATAGAATCATCTATTATGTAATGGTTGGAATTTGTACTGCTGCAGTGATTGTTCTCACCTTAATACTATAATTAAATATGTATACTAAAATTCTTGTTCCTCATTCTGGAATAGTTGCTGGCGATGAAACACTACGCCATGCAATACAATTTGTCAAGGGAACATCATCCAAAGTCATTGTTTCACATGTAATAGAAAAAGCGATGACTCCAGGTTCAATATCTCTATCTTCATCTGAATCTGAAGAACTAGAAAAATTGCTAGATCAACCAAACAATGAAATAAAAAAATACATGGAAGAAGAAATTGAAAAAAAGATTCAGATATACAAAGAAGACAAAGTTGAATCTGAAATCAGAGTTGTAATAGGCTATACCAACAAGGTTATTCTTGACATAGTTGAAAAAGAGAGAATAGATCTAATCGTAATGGCAAAAAGAAGAAAAATGAAAGGATTGCAGAAATTGCTATCTTTAGGTAGTGTTTCACAAAAAATTATTGAAAATGTAAAATGTCCAGTAACTTTAGTTGATATAGAAGATCTTTGAACTAACAACAATGTCCAAAATATTTAAAAATATAGCAGTGGCAATTATTACTCCAACGCATACCAAAAAATCATTTGATATAGGATTAGAATTGGCTAAAAGGATTGATTCTGACTTGACCGTCATTGAATGCATGTTTAAAATTCAGCCTAAACTGTATTTTTTTGAAACAAAGTCTGATAAAAAAATTGCTCAAGGGCAGATTTCTAAACTAAAAACAGAATTAGAAAATTGGAAAAAAATTGCGAAAAATGAAGGAATCAATATAAAAACAAAATTTGCTTTAACTGACTCCATTGCGCATTGGGTAATTGATTATGTAAAAGATAACAAAATTGATCTGTTAATTGTAGATTATCCTAAACTATCCCCGATAGAAATGTCACTTTATGACGACATCATAAACACCATTCATCATGAGTCTCATTGTCATCTTTTAACAACAAAACAATAACAATTAGTATATCCCAAATGAAAATTAATATATTTTCGAACAATTATATCTCAACAAAAATGGATGAATTAGTATGATCAGGGGACTTGTAATATCTATGAGTATTACAATGGTCTTAGTTTTTGGTTTACTTTTTGCATTACTCGCAGGTTTGAGTTTCTATTTCAATCTCGGAATTTTTGCAACAGTTGGATTGGCTATTGGTTTAGGTGTGTTCCAGTGGGCAATAGGACCATCAATAGTTAGATGGAGTACAAACATGAATCCATTAAACAGAGAGGAATTTCCATGGATTGAAGAAACAACTCATGACATATGCATCAAAAATAATGTCAAAATTCCAAAAATTACAATAGCAAATACCAGCATGCCTAATGCATTTGTATTTGGAAGAACAAGTAATTCTGCAACATTAACACTAACTCGCGGATTGTTAAACACATTGACTAAAGATGAAGTTAGAGGAGTAATCGCACATGAGATTGGTCATATAAAACATAATGATATGGTTGTAATGACGATAATTTCTGTGATTCCGACAATTGCATATTTTATTGCGTTATCCACTATGTTTGGTGGAAGATCAAGAAATCAAGGAGGGGCTGCGGTACTAATTGGAGTTGGTGCATTTGCAGTGTATTTTATAACAAATCTTTTGATTCTATACTTTTCACGTCTTAGAGAATTTTACGCAGATAATTTTGCAGGAAGACAAGTAAAGCCATCTATTTTGGCTAATGCATTGGCAAAGATTACCTATGGGTTAAGCTTGCAAAAACAAGAAGCGAAAAATTCCACATTACGTTCATTTTATGCCGTAGATCCTATCTCATCGAGTTATGAAGTTACAAAATTTTCATCATACTATAAAGATCAGCATATTTCAGAAGTTGAAGTAAAAAATGCCATGGATTGGGAACGAAAGAGTATTTTTAGCAAATTTGGAGAGATATTCAGAACACATCCATTGACGTACAAAAGAATTGATAAATTATATCAAATGGAAAAAGAATTTTCTTAAATCTAAATATACATTTTCAGGTAGTTAATTGATTATTGTGGATTTTGTTTGATTTAGGTTCGTTTTCACAGGAGGTTATCTGTATCCACTAACAATATTGAACAGTCATCTTCACTTGCACTTTTTTGCAGTATCGCCTATCTTAAAGAGGGATTTGTAACCAATAGATTTTTTTCTTTTTAGTGATAACTATAGATCTATATTTTCCTCATTTGCATATTTTATAATCAAGTTTGCTGGATTTCCAGACCTAAAAATTACTTCACCTGTCAAGTCCTCTTTTCTACACTGTACAACCAGTTCTGCCAAGAATTTTCTAACATGGCAATTCCATGTTTGCCATAATTGACTCTATTTGATTACGTGCAGTATCGCCACCATCAGGCAATTCCTCAAAGAACGGATTTGACCACGGCACAAGTACATTTAGAATGATTATTTTTGAAGAGTTTGTTTTTACTATGTGTTTAGCATGTTTTAGTGCTTGATCTCCTGCAGGTATTCTCATCATTTGGAACGAGAATAATGTCATATATTGGAGATAGAGTCTTCTAATTGAAATTTACATGTTTTGCTAATTTTTAATCTCATTGCCATCTTTTAACAACAAAACAATAACAGAATCATAATAATAGGCCATATCTATCAAAATCTATGTTCAATATTTTGAATGGTGTGTATCTTCAAATCATTCAACAGCCATTAGAGATGCCAGTTTTAGCAGTAATGATTAGTTCTGTAACTATGACTATTTTTGCAATTACATTATGTATAACTTGGAAAACTACTAAGGAGAATACACGAGCCACCTATGCACAGTTATTGAGATCATTTCATGAAGACCTTACTAAGCGGCTAGAAAAAAACACCATTTTACAAACAACAGAGGATTGTGAAAGATATGCAAACGATTATCTCAACACACTTGATGAAATTGCTTTTCTTACATTAAAGGGTAAAATTCCAACTGAGATAGGAACATATCTACGACGTTTTTTTGGATACGGTCTTATCATTATTGACTGGTATGATAAAATGATACATGATGATTTTGGAAGAATTGCAAAAATAAACTGGCCAAACAATTTTGAATTTTGTAAAAAATATGATATACAGAAAAATTGTGATGACAAGTTACCAAAAATAATGCAAGATTTTAATAAAAAAGAAGATTGAAATAAAAATAGACAGAGGTAATCTCTGTCCTATTATCAATATTATGAAAATTAAATATTGGTTGCAATAAATGCACCAATACCCATCACAACACCTGTTGCCATACAGATAAGATCAAATTTTATGACCTTTGTAAATGGGGCATGAACCATTTTATCCAAATTTGAGGTTGATTGTGTTTTCATGATTAGTAATAGGAATAGTTGTACTTAGAATATGGTCAGTTAACTAGATAATTCTGTATATGAAAAGGATAAAAATTTGAAGTTTAAATTTACAAAACTCAATCAAATTCTGATTAAAGATCTAGAACATACTGTGTTCAAAGATAAAGACAGGTTAACAATGTTAACCATAATTTATCATCTTTATTCTCACATCACTACCTTTAGTTTCAAGATAATGTCCTATGAAATTAGTCATCTGCTCTCCAATTTTACGCCCTAACGCACCTTTCATCATACTTGATTCTTCGATGGCTTTTGTCATTTCTTCACTGATTTGAATATTGAAAAATGTCCAACCAAATTTTGTAAATGACTCTTCAATTTTATAGCCATTTTGTACTTTACATTCTAATTCTAAATCTATTAGTGCTTGTCTAACTAGTGGAATTTCTTTTTCATAGCTTCTTGTACTTAGTTGAAATAATGGATTCATAATTTATCTGACTATTCTTCCTTGATTTCTTTTTTAAGTTCATTTAACGATTCAAGATATTCCTTTTTCATTAAATTCTTAGGCTTTATCTTGTTATTCTTGTTCTTTTCTGGTGCTTTCTTTTTTGTTTCTGTCATGATGTAATATGACACATGTTAGTTATATTCTTGATATGAGCAGACAATAATGAGATATGTCCCAGAAAAAAGAGTTTTGTATGAATTGTCCTTTTCATAATGATGTGAAACTCATTCATACAGAATTGGGTGATGGTACAACTAAAGATTATTGTCCAAATTGTGAGGAATTATTTGGAGAAAAAATTTGATTGTGAGATTCTAAATTCTAAAATTTATTAAAATTTTTTAAGAAAATAACATACATGTATTACCCTAACTTTACAATGATTTTTTTAAGATTCTTGTTGTGACAACATGTAAGGTCATGCTGGAAATAATATGTGATATTTTTCGTATATCTTTTGTAATGATGTTATTTAATATTGTATTGTTTGGTGCCTCCACCTTATAGATAACATCGTATAATCCAAAGATTACATTAGCTTCTTTAACTTCTGTAATATGACTAAGATCTTTTAAAACACTATATTCTTCTCCTTTGGTACAATGAATCACAACATAAGATTGAATAAGATTTTGTCCAAGTATCAATCCAATTAACTTCTCAGATGTTTGAAATAATTCTCCTGATTCAGAACGAGTTAAAGTCATAGTGGAGTTGGATTTTTGGCATCTTTCTAATAACTCCAGTGACAATATTTTGGATTTGTTCTTCAGAATTTGATTCGATTTGTGCAATAATATCATAGACCGAGTGTACCATGAGCCTCTTTAACACCATTAATTTTTTTTAATGATGAAATAACTTCTTTTTCAGAACCTAGTTTGCAATTCATTAAAATGTAAGATTTGGACATTTTCAATGATCTTGTTTTTCACGTTTTGGCTTTGAATGAGCTTTTATCATATGCTTTTTTGTTCTTTCTGGATCTTCAAATTTTAGTCCACAAATTTTACATTTGTTTGTAAATACCGTGTCTTTTTTAAAAATATTTTTTATTCCAATTTTTCCAAATGAAAAATTTGATTCCATACAAAACGAGTTAATTATTCATTATAAGGCGTTGCTTAACATTGTTAATTGATATTCAATTCCACTAATAGTTAAAGTAGCAAATATCTTAAAGAAAAACATGGCAGATCCTAAAAAATATAGGGATAGAATCTACATTGTAAAAGATATTATTTTAACTCTATCTGAGTATGGCCAGCTTAATCAAACGTCATTGTTTAGTTTTTGTGGATTAAACATTACAAAACACAAACAAATTCTAGATAATTTAGAATTAAATGAAATGATACAAAGAATTGAAACTGTAGAAGGCAAAAGAACCATTACAATTTTTAAAGTTACTCAAAAGGGAATGGTTTTTTGTAATGAAATTATAGAACCGTTTGAAAAATTATTCCCAAGGGGAGGTAGACCTAGTACTTTTAATCTTGAGTAACTATTCTTCAGTATCCAGATGATATTTTGATGTAATATCTTTATCCAAATCTTCTCGTTTCTTCAAATAATTACAATATCTTTTGTTCCATGAACTCAGTGATCTAAATTGCTGTATTCCTGCAACCAGCCAAATTCCAGAAGTGACTAGAACCACCGTAAGCAACACTGTCAATAGTATTGCAAATTCTCCCTCCTGTTCTATTAAACGGAGAAAATTTGGATGTGTGAATAGATATAATGAAATTATTATTGCTAGTGGAGCTAAAATAACGGCTGAAAATGAAACCCCAAGCATAATCCCTTTAAGCTGTTGAATTTTATCAATGAAAAGATCCATTGAACTTAGAATGCTATTTCCACTATCAAGCAAATTCTCTTACCTCTAAAATATTCGAACAAATTTCATTCATACTTGTTATTCGGTTTACAGTAAAAGGGCTATTAAAATTTCTCCAGAACATCACTATACCATGTTGATTATCTTTAGTATTTAGCAAATACTTAACAATGTTAATTTAGTTTTATTAGAAATTCCCCCCATCTATCTTTATGAAACAAGAAAAAGAGTATGATGAAGAAAATCTTGCAATTAAAAGAAATGAGGATTGGTGGAGGTTAGAAAAGTTTCAGATTGGCAGGAGTAGATTTCCATAACCATGACTTTTTGCTGTAAGGGTATTTGTGAAACACTAGAGATAGATGTAGTTCCTACTGGATTGAAGTATGAATCAGGACAAAAAAGATGTACGATGTGTGATATTTTTGTCAAAACTACTGAGATAGGATGTCCTTGTTGCGGGGTTCGTCTTAGAACAAAATCAAGACACAAACGATCTAGAAAAAATTCTTCCCTTAACATTGTTAAGCGTATTCTAAATATCAATAAATCTAATTAGATTTAATGCAGAGGCAACTCACTCCAGAGAGGAAAGACATGACTATGAATCGTTATTCTAGTTTTCATTTACACTCAAGACACTTGATACTTTCCTAATGCTTCTGCATTATTTTTTATTGTAATGTTTGGGAGTTAACATTGTTAATCGAAGTATATTACTTACAAATTTAAAAAAAATTGTAATTGGTAAAACTAAGCTGTAATAACTATGGGTTTGAGTGTGATTTTACAGTAGAAGGGGAAGTGGAGAATGTACTTAAGGAATTTGGAAAACATACTGATGAAGAACATGGAATAGACTATTCAAAAGAGGCACTAATGCAGTTTATTCTGAGAAAATCATAAACTAACTGTGGGATGGGGGCATTGAATGATTGATTATTTAGATTACAATTTCATCTTGTTTTTCCTTGATAATGTATTGCTACAAGGAGATGATGGTGGAATTTTTTCATTTATGAGCCAAAATAGACAAGCATTAGGAAGTGGTGATCCAATAGTAAAGGGAGTAATTCTAACTCTATTTGGAGTAACTGGATTTGGAGTTGTTCTTAATTTGTTTAATTCTGCAGTTAGAAAGAAAATGATTGATCAAGATAAGCTAAAACGAATAATGAAGGAAACCAAGGGATGGCAAAAAGAAAGAATGTCTGCCATGAGATCTAAAGACCAAGCCAAAATTGTTGAACTAGGAAAAAAATCATACTACATGAACAAAATGTCAATGGAGATGATGCAGATGAACATGAGACCAATGATGATAACATTTGTTCCTTTAATTTTGATTTTTTATCTTGTGTTACCACAACTATTTGCTTATACTGTGGCCTTTTCCCCAATTCCACTAAATGTAATTCCAGGGGATATGTTCCAACTAACATGTACTGCAGAACAAGCACTAGATGTTGACCATATTTGCTTTGGTAAAGAAAATGCATTGTATCTTTGGGCTTGGTATTTTCTTTCATCTATTTCATTTAGTGGGATGATTATGAAACTAACAAAAACTTCTATGAATTTAAGTTAATTATCTAGTTCATTAAAGCACTCTGAAGAGCAAACATCGTCACACCAATGCTCAAATGGTTTACCACAAAGAATACATTTTCTCATATCTTAATTTCTCCAACAATTAATCACTTCTAAAAGACCACTTTATTTCCACTTCAGTTTTTACAAATTCTTCAGGAGGGATTTTGGAATGACTGTTTTTGATATGTGACATGTAAGTGACAAGCGAAAAAAAATTTTGTTTACATAATGGACATATTCTACCAAATGCCATGTATTATTTTAGGGATTATTCCTTTTAGTGGTTCCTTAACAATGTTAATTATTGTATATATCCATGAAAATCACTTTAATGCATGCAAAAGAAAAAGCAAAAATCTAGTAACCTTTCAAAAGGAAAAATTATTTCATTCGGTGTTGTTTTAGGCGTAATTGTTTTGACTGGATTCTTCACCATTAATTCATTCAGTCCAGTTAATTCAGATACTCTTATTTTTGCACCATCAACGAACGTTTTCCTAAAGGGAGTAAAGTCTCCAAATGGAAATTATCACTATCAGTATGCAAAGGGAGGAAAGACTATGTTTGCCGAAGGCACGTCCCCCACAATCTCAGTATCGCAAGGAAATTTAATCCAATTACATTTGATTAATGAAGAAAAAAATCAATATGATAATCCTTCAAAACATAATATTAACATCGATAAATTTAATGTCCATACAAATGATCTTGGATATTTTCAAAGTGAATCAATTACATTTCTAGCAGATAAGGTAGGTACATTTGATTACTATTGTACAATTCATCCAGAAATGAAAGGCATTATTACTGTAAATGCAGGTTAGTCTGATTCTATCATAGTAAAATTATACCAAATGCTTGAATGAGAATTGCAACGATTGCAACAATTATAATTTTAATTCCTAATCCCACATGGCTAATTCTCTAAATATTTTATAAACATGGATTAACATTGTTAATCGAAGATTATTACTTGTGGTATGTATTAGATTTATGGAAAAATTGGAATATAAAGACTCAAATAAAAAACCTAGTATAAATGATAACGCAATTACAAAATTATCTGTTTGTGGAGTTATAAAAGATCATACATTGGATGTACTTCAAAAATTAGAATCAGAAATGCCTTCTGTTTTTCAATCATATTCCGATTTGTATGTAAGGTATTTACATTCTGTACGAGATATTTTTGGAACTTGTAGTTTGGCTGAAAAGCAGTATTTTGACAAAACAAAAATTGATCAAAATACTCTAAAAATATTTGATAGTTATTTAGAATCTGTCACAAATATTTTGGAGTCTCAAATTGATTTCTCAAATAGTCTTACAAGAACATACATGCAGTTGAGATTATCGTCTATTGATTCTTGGGATAAATACATGCATTTTTGTGTAGACATGTATGCTAAATCAATGGCATCATTTTCCTCAAAAGAGTAAACATTGAAATTAAATAATTCTCTACCCCTTGGGAATAGTTGATCCAGATTTAGAGATGTTATCTGATGATGATTTTGACTAAATTTTCTTTTTTATTCTAGGCATTGAATTTGCATTAATTTTATCTACAATTTGTTGGAGGGATCATAGTGAAGAAATTACAATATGAGTAAATTTAAGAAAAAAATGAATTTAGGGTTAAATTTCAGGTTTAGAATAAAGTTTCATTGTTAAATTATATACAAATAGTAAAACAGACTAAACTCAGCTAAAAGATAACTAACTAAATCCTAATCAAAGATTTTAACATCAAATTTCAATTTAATAATAATCCATAATTGTAGATTATTTTCGAGTAACAAGAAAAACGGAATAAATTGGCTCGGTTTCTTCTGAGGTATTCATATTTTGAAACTTATAATCCTTAAAATTTTTGACCATTTCATAGATATCA
Source organism: Candidatus Nitrosopumilus sp. (assembly GCA_029250275.1). GTDB lineage: Archaea > Thermoproteota > Nitrososphaeria > Nitrososphaerales > Nitrosopumilaceae > Nitrosopumilus. The sequence goes on from JAPFBP010000010.1 coordinate 21,233, forward strand.
CTTCCAAGAATCACCCCATTTGGTATGGCAAATCTGTTAATTTTTGAGCATCGGTTAACAGTAGCACCAAAAATATCATCTACTGATGATGACGATACTTTTGCAATGCTGACAGAACCATAAGTAATGCTAGTTCGATAAGCTATCCCAGGAAGATTCTCTTTATTCATTTTTTTGTTTACTTCTGAATTTGAATCACCAATTGTCAGGCAACACTCTATTACATTTTTTAAATAATCTTGTTCATTATCATCCATTTCTTTGAAATAAAACAATAAAGAATCTCCAATATTTTTTACTACAATTCCATTAAATTTTTTTACAATCTCTGCCATTGAATTTATGAAAATTCCATAGAAATCTTTAGTCTGCTCATCTGATAATTTTTCTGTGAGCATAGTAGATTGTATAATATCAATTATGCATACACAGCATTTTTCATTTTTTTCAGAAAACTGTAAAAGAATGTCTTCTTGTTGTTTTATGATCTTCTCTCTTAGATTGATGGCAATCAATGATTCTTGAAGTTTTTTGGACATGGTATCAAATGATGAAGAGAGATAGCCTATTTCATCACGTGTTTTTATGTTAGTTTTTACATTAAAATTTCCTTTAGCAATTTCATTGGCAGCGTCTCCAAGTTTTTTTATGGGCTCTGAAATACGTTTTGAAAGAAAGAAAGTTACACCGCTTACTATGAGCATTAATAGAATTCCAACAAAAATTACTTTTTCTTGTAAATCAAAGAGTGGTTGTAAGATTTCTTCTTCATCCATTTCAGTTAATAAAACAAAACCTCTGGTGGAGTCACAGAAAGAAATACCTAAGATTTTAATGCCTCTATAATCTTTGTAGATGCCACTGTATCTTTGGTCATTATCAAAGCATTCAGAAACAGGTATTGTATCAACTCTTTGATTAAAAGGAGCGTTTTTAACGAAAATGGATTCTGTAACCATAAAACGTTCTTCATTAACTAAATAGATCTCTCCAGTGGTTTCAAGCCCATTTCTATTGGACATGATGTGATCTAATTCCCTTACATTGGCAAATGCAACTATGTGGCCTATTATCTTTGGTGAATTAGTATCTGAAGCATACAGTGGTGCGTATATCAACATCTGTCTTACCCCATTTGCACTATCTTGAATTAATTTAACTGTAGATACGGAATCATTAGCAAAGTTTAGTTCATCTACTAATTTTTTATGTTCTTCAGATTCGTTTAAAGAGAAAAACAACCTTCCATTTTTATCCAATATTAGTACATCCTCTAGACCCAATGTTAGTCCATATGTTATCTGGAAGTTTCTAATTTCAACAGATAGAATAATTTTATGTTCTAAAAGTTTAGAATTGAGAGTTTTCTCATCCGTAATTTTGTTTATGTCTAATAATGATTTTTGAATGTGTGGATTTTGTGCAAGATTAATTACTTGTTGTGTTTTATCCTCAAAAAGCCTTGTAACTATTTCTCTTCTTTGATTTGATTGTCCTTCTAATTGATTTAGGATGTCTTCTTTTAACATAGAATTAGCAAAATTAAATGACAAAAATGTAATTGCTAAAATTGAAGTTAATGACACACTCAATACAAGTACAAGCATTTTTCTGTTTAAACTAAAGCTAATTGATTTAGACATGGTATCAGTAATATCAAACATTATAAAAAAGAAATGCGTTGCAGCCTAAAATTCCACTAGCAACAAGATAAGCTCCTGTACCAAGGCCAAAGATTACTCCGATTCCCATATAAATAAGATTAAATTTTACAACCTTTCTAAATGGGGCATGAACCATTTTATACAATGTGCTGATTTTCTGTGTTTGCATATTTTTCCCCATCATATCCATTATGTTCATATCATTCATATCTACCATATGGACATTGGCAGCACATGAAAAACACTAGTTGTTTTAGAACTATATTCTAATCTTGTAGAATCTCTAGTTGTTCTAGAACTATATTCTAATCTTGTAGAATCTCTAGTTTTTTTAAATGACTGATAGGTTCTCAAATTTTTGTTGATAAAAAAACAAAATATTTTGCTTGCAGAAAAATATGATATATCACATAAAGTTTTAAATGAACTTGTAAATTTAGAATCAAGACATATATTATTTACAATAATTAAATATCCTAAATCTATTCAAGACATTTCAAAAGAACAAAAAATTCCTCTAAGTTCTGTATACAAAAGAATTGAATCGTTAAAAAAATGTTCTTTAATTCATGAAAAGATAGATTTTGGTAAAAATGGGCACATCACCAGATATTACCAAAGCAAAATCAAAGATATTGAAATAAGCATTACAAAGTTTGAACCAAAAATTAGTTTTACAAAAAATAATCTGGTGAAAAATGACTAATCTAACATCTTTGAAAATATGTGTTCTGTGTGGAGGAATTTTTAGCATTTATGCAATGGCAAAGCAAAAGCAATCATGTCTAAAATGTCAGGGACTTTTGGTACCGTGAGAAATGGCCTGCAGAGGAATTTGTGAACGATAAAGATCTAAAAATCAAAGATACCGTCAAGGTATCAAGAGATGTACTTGTGAGACATATCTAGAACATGATGGTGTACAATGACAATGTTGTAGAACTCAGATTAGATGTAAAATAAAAAGTAAATAAAAAAAGGTTTTTGATTAATCTAGTTTTGCTTTGGCTTTTTTTATTTGTCTTGTTTATTCAGACAGATGTTTTTTGAGTAATCTTTCATGATCTTTTTTGTGTACACTATACTTTGTTTAGGGCTTGCTTTGTTTTTGCCTTTTTCATTGCATTAGTAATTTTTTTGTGAATTGTATTCACTTGTGCTGCATAACTTGCAATGTTTTGATCTTGATGACATAGTAAATTAATATTAATCTCTAAAGACTTGAACTTTTCATGGCATGAAAATTGATACAACATACGATCTAAATAATTCACAAAAAACAAACTGCAAAACAATATCCTAAAATGACAAAAATAAAAAATTCTTTTTTTCTAAAAAAAGTAGTTAGGATAGAAAAAATTTCTAGGCGTGAAAATCTTTGATTAGGATTTAGTTAGTTATCTTTTAGATGAGTTTGGGAACAAAAATATAGATAATTGCAATTATTTCTAATCTACCAAATATCATCAAAAACCCTAGAACTATTTTTGTTGTAGGATCTGTATCAATATCAATTACTCCTGCAGATAGCCCTCCGGTAGTAATTATTGATACAGCTTCAAAAAATGCATTTTGAAATGAAACATCTTCTATATTTGCTAGATGTGCCCCTACAATTGCTGCAATTATTGGAAATAATGCCAAAATTATGAGTGCTGATATAACTTCTTTTTTTGTTTGATCTGATAGTTCTGCTCTTTTTACTTTGCTAAATAATGCTATTGCATTTTTTAGATGGAACAATCTAAATATTTTCAATCCTCCTGCGGTAGAAAATCCACAACCTCCAATGATCATCAAAATTATCAGAATGGCATGTGCCCCTCCATTCAATCCTTCAAGACTCTCCATTTGCAATCCTGCAGTAGTACTTGCAGATACAGAATAAAATGCACTTTGTATTGGTTCTAAACCACTAATTGCGATAAATAGAATTATTGCACTACCTAAAATTGTAAAGTATGCCAAAACTTCTTTTCCAAGTTTTGGTGATAGGAATTTTTTTCTTACAAATGCATAGTGGAATGTAAATGGTAATGCACCTAGTATCATTGCACCCATTAAGATTACCTCTTCTTGCCATAGCAAATCATCAAGAATTGTGGATGTTGGTAAGAATCCTCCAGTAGCAAGAGTACTCATCGCCAATGAGAAATTATCAATAATATTGTCTTCACCAAATACATACAACAAGGATGCAACAATTACAATGTAAATTACAAAGATAACTGTGATGGTTAAGAATAATTCTTTCATGTGTAGCGTTCTACCTGAAATAAAACCACGCATTGATTGTAATTTGGATTCTGGATAAAATGCTGTAGTTACCAGGTAAATGAAACTCATTCCTCCAACTAGTTGGGTATAGCTTCGAAAGAATGTGAAACTTTGAGAAAGATTTTCTGGCTCATCAAATAATGATATTCCTCCTGTGGTAAATCCTGCTGCACTAGAAAAGAATGCATTGCTAAATTTCTCTACGCTAGTTTCAGTACTTGGTAAAACGTAAAGATATGGAATTGTCCCAAATAATGTTAGTAAAAATATGCTTGCAAACACCAGAATTGATGCTTGTTGTAGATTCAGACTAGATTTTTCACCATATGAATTCAAGAAAAATCCTGTAACTAGTAAAAGCACTGTAGTCAGGTAAATTCCTGTCGCCGATGTAGTGTCTTCAAGTATTGTGGCAACTAAGGCTGGAACAATTAGTAAAACTCCTGCAAATTGTAAAACAAAACCTAGATTTCCTAACACTGATTTCATTGGTGGACTTAATAATCTAGGATTAGTGGATGTTGCAGTTCTGATGACGTTTGCAATAACTGTTTGATAAATAATTCCAATTACTATATTTTTCTTTGATAATACCGGAAGTTTTCTAATATTGTTATCTCGCATTTTGTATAATGCATCTTGTAATGTTGCTTTTTCATTAATCGTAATTAATGGAGTATTCATAATATCTTTCAATATTGTAGATTCTGTGTAAACTCTTGTGTCGCCAACTTTGTTTAGAATGTCTTTATCTGTAACAATTCCAATTGGTACATTATTTTTATCTATAACGATAATATCATCTGTTTCATAGTTCTGTATCATCCTTGCTGCTTCTCTAGTTTGTGTATTTGGTCCGAGAATCAATACATCTTTGTTCATGTAATTTGTAACGTATTTGCTTAGAACATATGATACAGCTTTTTCTGAATCACTTGACATTAAGCTACATTAGTTGTTGATTTTAAATAATTTTTGATTACGCCTGAGAATTGATCGTTAAAAATAATTTATCTTTTGAAATTATTAAATTTGATCTCAAGAATTTGCTATCTTTATAAGCACTGAAGAGGAAGTTGTACGTATTATCATGGAAATTGATCAAGCACAAGAGCCTGATTATGACTCTGTAAAAATTGATTATGTTGGGTTCGTTGATCCCTATGCTGTTGAAGGTATGGTTATTCTAAAATCTGACAACGGGAAGGAATTCCATATGAGGGCATTTTCTGGTGAGGTTGCAAAACATATCTCAAGTTTTGGTGATACCAAAGGCGAGGCAGCTCCATCAATTTACAAAATGATTGAAGAAATATGTGAACAAAATGAATTAGTTCTAGTTAAAGTCAAAATCTATGAAAGTGGAGAGGTGTTACGTGCTAATCTATACTTTACAGGTAAGAAAGACCTTGTATTGAGAAATTATCGTGCTTCGGATGCCATGGCATTAGGCGCCTTTTACAACATTCCAATACTTGTTAGGAAAAATCTTCTAAAAGAAAGCATGGAAGCTGAATAATTTCTTTTTTAATTAGAACAGTTTTTCTTCGTGTTAGGATAAAAAATTATGGATGACAAAGAACATCTAATGGATAACCTACTAAATGTTGATTATGAGATAACTGATGTTGTACGAGAATTACATCAAAGTAATTTGGATTCTACATTTCTGAAACAACAAGTTGGAGATTTGCTAAAAATTTGAGATGAAATGGTGAAATAACTAATATCATTAAATGACGGTGATCATTTTTGTGATTGTTGTCATGATAATGCTCATGAATATTTAATTTAATTCTTCAAAAAAGTTATCTGGAAATTTTTTCTTAATTTTAATAATTTCTAATTCGTAATTTTGAATTTTTAATTGAATTTCTTTTTCTTCTTCTCCTTGAAGATTTTCTTTATCTTTTTCCAATTTCTTAATTTGATTTGATAACGTCTTGTACATTATTGAAAATTCTGGAAAATTCTTAGGAATTTCCTTATCCATAGATAGATTAAACACACATCCCACTAATACTGGTTATGAAAATTCTAATGTTTTCACTATTGGTGATGGCTTTTGGGTAGGCACTGATTTTGCTGATCCTATAACTGCACAGATTTTTTCTAATGAGAAAATTCATTTTGTAGATGAACAAATTATGATAATGTCAGATATCTCAAATAATCAAGATACACAACAAAATTTTACATATCTTACACAAGTTAGAACAGTGATAATGTTGTAATTTCATTTTCCTGGTTGACTGGTTCTTTGTCTCCAAGACAATCTTTTTCCCCTGCTCAATCTTGGATACCTGCTGAATCTGGAATATATCCTGTTGAAGTATTTGTTTGGGAAAGCATTGACAAACCATCATCTTTGTCTCCTCAATTATCAATGACTGTTAATGTCAGTGAACGACAAACTTGATTAATTAAAATATGCTTCATAATTCGGCAATCTCATCATCTATCAGTATAGCTTAGAAGGTTGATTAATCATCAGCGTTTTCTTCTACATCTTATGGTATATTATTATTACATATGACAAATCAGAACCTTTTTGATGTGATGTGATATCATTATGATATGGTCAATTTTGAAAAGGTCTACCAAAGGGTTGCGTTTCAAGTAATCCAAAGATGTCATGGCGCAATCAAAATTACTAAACATGGAAAAATTATTGAAGTTTATGATACCAAACGTCATATTTGGAGTGATGGGTTGGCAGGTCTAATCCTTAAAGAAGAATGTCGTAATGCGGATTTAAAAGATTGGGAATTTGCAAATGTTAGAACTTATGTTATAAAGGAATTACTTGGAAAAACTGATAATCAATAAACAACTTTTCTAATTAAATGAGGCTCTTTTAACATAATTGTATCATCTTTAATTGATGATAAATCAACTTGCTTTAGATTGTGATTGGTGATTACAATTAAAGCCTCACATCTAGTGCACAATATTGTCTTTCCATTTGAGCGTCCCTCTCTAACCACATCTTTTTCTAGTCTATCTTCTTTTTGGCATGTAGGACACAGTCTGGGTTCTTTTAGAATGGTGATTATTTCCTTAATGAAAATTGATTTTCCCATGTATTGTGATTTACAATTACCATTAAAAAATTATAGTGTTAATTGGTATCAGCAATCCATTTTGAATGTCAAACCGCTTTAATCATTCAAAATTAGATCGAATGGTATTCAGTATATTTCCAATCTAACCAATTAACATTATTTCATGAATTTTCTTAAAAATATATTTTTGTACGTCTAGATGACTTAACAAATTATTAACTGCGTTAGAATAGATGTACGTTGAATTTTCTTTCTGCATTGTTTTAGATTGATACTGTCAATCTTCTTATCTAGTCATCTTGAATCATTATTGTTACTGTCTTGACACGGTGCATAATCCCCACCCATCATATACGCAGTTATTTTTTTACTAAGTTTGTTTTCTAATTAAAATTATATGTAATTTATAATATTTTACTACTTTTCTTGAAATTAATCATATAAAATCTTAAATAGTTATTTGTCTTATACAATATTATGTCGTTAGTTATAAAATCTGGCGATTAGATTGCGCTACCCCGCAGAACAAAAAAGGCAATCAAACGTTTAGACGTTTGACCACGAGAGGAAATCTCTCCGAGTTCTGCAGTTAGGGGTTTGCGCCTTTTATTTTCTTTAGATAATGTCATGTGATTTTAGAAAAATAAAAAAAAAAATTATGGTGAGAACCCTTTGCCGTTGACACTACTGTCCCATGCATCTACCATTGGGTTTTGTCTTCTTTCAAGTTCTTCCAAGTATCCGTTTGCTTCTCCTGCAGGAATGTAAAATGTTGCAGAAACAATATCTCCAACACTTGCATCACAGTTTGAAACAACAACTGATCTTCCAAGACTTGACTCACCTACACAACCATAATCCGTTACAGCGATAACTGATACATCTTCAGTAACTAAAGTTGGAAGTACATTCCAGGGAGCTACTGTGAAAACTAGTATCACTGAAGCTGCGACAGATACAATTGCTAGAAATTTCAGTTGTGGTGTTTTCTTGTATTTTGTTTGTTGCATTTCTCCTCAATGACATTAACACTTTATTTGATATAAACTAGTGACCATTTTTGAACTAGTGCTAATAATTTAAAATGTCCAACTTTTTTTACAGTTCTTACACTGTAAAAATTCAATACTGTTATCTAAATTATTTTTCATTTTTGATAATCCATATTTCTTTGATCCACACGTCGGACATCTGTCATCTCAAACATCTTTCATTCTTTTTGAATAGTGATAATTGAAGATATTTTGAGGTGTAATTTCAAGTGCCACTTCAGTTTCCAAATTACTGTTCAAATATTTTGATAATGTTGATTCTTTATTTCCTAAATATTTTTTCATTAAAATTTTAAGAATTTCTTGCCCTTGATTTTCAACAATTTTTATATTCCCTGTTTCACGTGTACCTTTGTATGGTGGTTTATCAGTTACTATCTCAAATCCACATTTTGGATTATTTTGAAGATATGTGACAATTTTTGCTGTTCGTTTTGTTGCACAATAAATTTTTCCTCCAATTTGTTCATACCATAATGATATGATGCTGGGAGTTCCATCTGGTTTTACAAAAGTAATTCTTATTGGAATTTTTGAATCTGAAATGAATTTATCAATTTCAACTGTTTCTACTTGATGCATAGTAAATCCTCAATTTGGTTAATGATGATTTTTGTGTAACAATAGTTGCAAGACCACTCATAAAATTATTTTCCACAACTACTACATCTTTGAATTCCAAATCTTTTCCTAGTAAAATTTGTTTTCTCTCTATATGAAGAACATCTTTAATTCTCTCTAGTGCCAATATGGAAAAAATTATCCGTAGTTAAAATACAGATTCTCCAAAACACACTTGTGAAAAAAATACTATTTTTATTTTTCGTAATTCTTGTTTCACTAAATCCTGCATATGGGCACAAATTAATCAGCCATGATGATACTCACAGAAATTTTGAATCAGCACTCAAAATTCCAGATCATAAACTTTCTTGGGCAATTTATGAAAATTTAGGTAAAACTGAAGCAAAATTTTACACTTTTGATGCCAATAAAGGGGATTCATTTTATGCCAGTATTGCAGTTCCTAAAATTGAGGGTTTAGAAGAATATTCTCCAACTCTTGTTTTAGTAGGTGATGTTAATTTTGAAACGAAAAAAATTAATTATGAAAAAAATTTCCCTGGGAATGAATTCTATGAGCCGTTTGGGCAAATAACCTATTGGGAAAGACAGGAATTAAAAACAGAAATCCCTGTGGATGCAAGATATTTTCTTGTTGTAATGGATGAAAAAAATCAAAGTGGAAAATATAGTTTAGCTATAGGGACTATTGAGGATTTTTCACTTGTTGACTTTTTCACTATTTTACCCAAAGCCTGGGTGGACACAAAATTATTTGTAAATGACTACCATTCAATTGTATTATCTATTTTAATTTCGATTGGATTGTTTGCTAGTTCAACATTAATAATATTCAGAAAAAAATTGATAAAGATCAAATAAATAGACTTTACTGTTTTAATCCATCTTGAATACTGTGGTTATCAGACTGTTTTAATTACATCTTTTGTATTTGTTGAAGTAATAGATAATGATTGGATTTTTTTCCTAAATGAGAGTTTGTAAAATATCAAAATCCCAATATCTCAGCATATTCCATAAATTTGATTGTGTGAAGATATAATAGATATCAATTTACTTCTTGATCAATTGATGCCATTGCTGCACTCATTTGAGGAAATACTGTCATCATGGCATATGGTATAATCAAAAAATTATTGAACCCATCATTTATTTCCCAATCTTCGCTTTGTTTTAGAACTTGTGAATTAGAAGAAAAATTTGGATTATTTTACAATTCTAATTCTGAATAATTTGAATTCTCTTGATCAATTGCAAAAATCATTCCGCCTAATAATATGAGAAGAAAAATTGATTCTCCAACAACTAAAACTTCGCATTTGCCTTTTTGAAATTTAAATATTTGATGTTCAAGAATTGGTCAAAAGAAACCTGATTTTTTCTTTTTTGCAAGAATTATGATGGAAATAGAACTTATTGAAATTACTCCTACTGAACCTAGATAATCGTCTAACACATATTCCACAAAAAGTAACCTTGCAGGTAAAAGTAGTCCTCACATTATACCAAAAAAAGAAGAGATTCAAAAATACTCTTCAAGCTGATTCCCTTTGAATTGACATACTAATAGAATTCATTTTCTTTTTGCATTTAACCTGAACTTTAATTTTGTTCTAGTGTTAACTATATCTTATTTTAATTTTACCTAAAGTTCAAACTTTACATTGACATTCTTTTTGTTTTAGTATCTGAATTTGTATTGACGGGATGTCTACAAACACATCTTGTTTTGATTTCCCAGTTGCATTTTTTATCTCTAATGGACTTTGATGATTATATCCCCTGTGTTCCATCTCTTTTACTTGTTCATCATGTCTAAGATACATGGCCTTTAATTTTCCAATCCAACGAATAGTTTCAGGATGTTTAGAATATCCTTTTTTGTTTTGTGTGATTACAACCCACATGGCATGTAACTCACGATGCTCACCTAGTAGATGGTTTCTACATAGTTTTTCAACAGGAATGTCCCAAATCCTCATTTGGCTTTCCTAGATCTTGGTTTTGTTCTAAGTACTGCTTTACAACACATACATCTAGCGTCATTTGATAATACAAAAATTCCACAGAATGTACATCTTTTTTGGCCTATTTCATACCTAATCTTATTGGGAGCCGGTACTGCCCTATGTCTTTCACAGATATTGTTACATGTTCTACCCATTGATTTCACCTCCAATATTTTCATTAATTTCTTTAGACCTACTTCTAATCGTTACTGCACTAATGCCTGATGCTTCTGAAATTTTTATCTGAGTAACTTTTTCATTATTCATTACTGATGCAAGATTGATTGCAGCAGCCGCCATTGACATTGGATTTTTACTAGCTGAAATATTTTGCTTTTCAGCAATTGTTAATATTTTAAAAGCTAATCTTTCAGTTTTCTCTGATAATCCTACTGCTTTTGAAACACGCGTAACAAATTCCATTGGATTGTAAGTCTTAGGATATAATTCCAATTCTTTCATTAAAAATCTATACACTCCCTGTAAAATTTTCTTTTTTATGTTTCCAGCATTGGATATGTCTTGTAGTGTTCTTGGAGTATTAGTTAATCTGCAAGTCATGTATACTGTAGCACATAATATGGATGATGTGGATCTTCCTGCAAGAATTTTCTTTGCAGCAATTTTTCTAAACAAGTATGCTGTATCTTCTACTACTGATTCAGGTAATGCTAATTTTGAGCTAATTCCATCTAATAATGTAAATGCTTTCTGAAATGATTTAATGGATATCGATGAACGACTGTTTCTATCCCACATTCTGAGACGATAAAACATTCTGCGATTTTCAATTGACAATCTTTTACCTGAAGAATCTTTATCTTGAGATTCCATGATTGTAGATAATCCCCTGTCTGCCATCTTTAGTGATGTCTTCATACCTACTCTGGAATTATTTTGATAATCTTGTGCACTAAACGCGCTGAATTCTGCAGCCGTATCAATTATTTCTTCTAAAGAAACGGCTCCACAATTACTGCATGCTATTTCACCTGTACCAAAATCAGTAATCATACTATTTTTTTTACAATTTTTTTGATGTAGTAATTCAGTTAACATGCTGAAATTATTGTTTTAAATTATTTAAGGCACCCATATTTTTAAATCTAGTGCTAAAATAAACTTCTATTTAGCTCAGATAAAATATTTTTGGCACTAGGATATTTTTCCAACTTTGTATAAATAAAATTAAATTAAAAAGATCAATAATGCCTCATATTGTTTTAAATCAACAAGTAGATCTTTTAGAATTTTCAAAATCATTTTCATCTTATTTTCAAAAATCACCACTCGTACGAATTTCAAGTATTTATGTTGAAAATAATGGATTGAGTGCATTATTACCTATAGTCGTAATTGATGAATTACATCAAGAATTCTTTATTCAAATATCTACAAGTCCTAAAAAAACAACTATTAGATTATTACCTCTAACTGATCCTGAAAAAACAGATTCTGTTAAGAAATCCTTAACTTTGGTTTATTCACTAATGAAGAAATTTGATTCTAGTCTAATTGTTACAAAATCAAACCTGTGGGAGTATATTAAAATGGACGTGTTATCATGACTGTTTTTAATTTGTCTGGAACATCATCATTAAATCGTGAAGTAGTTTTTAAGATTAACACTGATGTAAAAAATTTTCATAATATTATGCCAAATTATTTTAAATCATTAGATATTCTTAGTGATGATCTATCTGGTATAGTTATTTTAGAAAAAATTAATTTTTTAGGACAATCTGTGAAAGTTAAAACAAAACATCTTGTTCTGCCTCCAAATATACATAAAGTATCTATTTTGACAGGTCCATTAAAAGGAACTTTTTTCATTGAATACTATGAGCCTTCTTCATCTGGCACTTTTATTTCAATTTCTGTAAATTTAAAAATAAATCGTCTTCTAAAGTGTATTCCATTTATTGAGAAAATTCTTAGGAAAAAAATGAGTTCTGTAATGCTTGAATTCATTAATTGTGCCGAAAAATATTCCGTTGATCATAAATTATCAATAAGTTAGCACTATTTTAATTAGTTAGCACCTGTATATATAATATGTTTTTGCTAAAAAGTACATGGATATGCCTATAATGGTGATTGGTGCAGGCGTGGGGGGACTCACCACTGCTGCATTATTGACATCTCAAGGCCACAAAGTTCGAGTTTTAGAAAAGTCATCAAAATTGGGAGGGCGGACTGCGTCTATGAAATTTAGAAATCATATACTTGATAACGGGTTTCATATAATGCCATTTTATAAAAAATCTGCAATTTTCACTGTTCTGAAAAAATTAAAGATTGAGTCTCATTTGAAACTTGCAAAAGTAGATGACATTGCATTTTATTCTACTGATGGATTTCATGGTTATCCTAAAGGTATTTTGGATTTACTCAAACTTTCATTGTTACCTTTTAAAAGCAGGGTGAAACTTTTAAAAATCCTACTTCCTTTAGCATTCACTTCTATGGCAAAGACTGAATTGTGGGATGATACTCCGCTAACTGACATTACTAATAATCTAGATTCTGATACAAATGCTTTTTTTGAATCTGTTTGCATGTTGGCATTTGCAGATACTGCAGATCATATATCGCTAGGTGAATTTGCTCGTACTATGATTAGAGCAAATCCGTTTAAAGGAGGAACTAGTGAATTTGCATATCCCGATAAGGGAGGATATGATTCTATTTCTCATGTTTTATCGGATTATATTTTATCCAAAAATGGAGAAGTTGATACACAGCAATCTGTCAAAAAAGTTATTATTGAAAATTCAAAGGTAACTGGTATAATTATTAAAGATGTGGGAGGATCTGAACAATTAATCCCTACAAATTGTGTTGTTGTCTCATATCCTGCATATCATGCATTAAATCAATTGTTTGAAAAAAATATCATTGATGATAAATTTATTCAAAAAATTAACAAATTAAACAAGACTACTTCTGTTGTTGAGGTTCATTTTGCACTGAAATCAAAAATTGATTCACGACAAGTAGTATTTCCAGTTGGCAAAGAATACGTCACCAAAGGTATATTCTTTATTTCTAATATCGCCCCCTCTGTTTCCCCTCCTGGCGAGCACTTGATTATTGCAGGAACTCCTGTAAATCCTCAGGTCACTGATGACTCAATTGCTATCAAAAGTATTGTTGATAAAATGAGGAGTGAGATCTCGTCAATTTATCCAAAATTTAAGACCGAATTAATTTGGGAACGCCCTATGGCCTGGAAATTAGTTGAATCAGTAGTAAAGGAACCTGGAAAAGTTTGGAAATCAAAAATGCCTCATCAAATTCCTGGGATTGACGGATTATTTTTTGTTGGTGATTCAACTATTAGTTATGGTATTGGAACTGATTCAGCTGCACATAGTTCTATCTTATGCCATCCAAAAATTGAATCTTTTTTAAAATCTTAATATTTTTAATTACATATTTCTAATGATTTTTGGTAATTCTTCTAAATTTAATTCTGAAATTACTCTTCCATCAAACTTTGGTATTTTTTTAGTTTGCATGGCATATCCGCCAATTAAAATTGGAATCTTACATTCATCATTGATTTTTCTTACTAATCTTTGACCCGCTAGAATATTGTCTGGTAATGTAATTGAAATAAATACAATGTCTGGCTTATTACTTTCAATAAAATTAATGATAGATTCTGTTGGAATTGATGTTCCCATATTGTATACTTTGAATCCTTTTATTGAAAGATATGTTTCTAACACGTCGCATCCTAAATGGTGCTCTTCTCCCACTGGAACACAGATTAGAATTTTTTTCTTATTACCTGAACTTGAAACACCATCCATAATTATTTTAACTAATGTTTGTGCAACATTACTTGCAACATGTTCTGTTGCTATACTTATTTTACTAGTTGCCCAGTGTTCTCCAATGTCATACATTACTGGTTTTAAAATCCTATCAAAAAAATCTGCTGGATTAAAAATCTGTGTATACTCTTGGTATATTTTTATACACTCCTCTATGTTACCTTCTGTTAATTTCTTGTATAAGTGTTTTTTTGATTTCTTTGTAGACTCTTCTCTTTTTTTAATGTCTTTTGGATTGAATGATGCTAATACTGACAATACTTTATGGTTGTCTCTATATTCTACTGGAATATCGTCTTTCACAACTTCTGATGCT
>JAPFBP010000082.1 GCA_029250275.1 Candidatus Nitrosopumilus sp.
GAAAATTGATTCTTCCATTAATGTTGATTTTAAAATAATTGATGGATTCAAATCTACTGGAGGATTTAATGATGAGGTTGATTTGACTTATGCTGCAATACTTTCCCTTGTTGCTGCAAAAAAATTAGAAAAAGATCCATTTAATTTTATTTTTGATGTGATTAAAAACTCTGATTCTAGTGGAATTATATCTGTAGAAAAATATATTGAAAATCAAATTGATATTTCTGATATCAAAAAACAATTATCTTATCCTGGAACCCATCATGATAATCCACTGTATCAAATATTTGATCAGATTTTTTATGGACCTAAATTATATAAAAAATTATTTAACAATACTTCAAACTTTTCTGATCCTGGCTTAATTGAACAAGACGATGTAATTTTAAATGATATTTTATTTGAAAAATTACAGAAAAAATTTGATTCAAATATTGCCATGGTAACTGGAAGAGGAAAAGAATCTGTAAGCTATTCTTTAAAATCTTTACTAAAAAAATTCAATTTACCTAATTCCATGTTTCTTGAGGATGAACCACGTGAACTTGCAAAACCCAATCCACAATCTCTTTTGAATTCGATTAATGGAATGAATTGTATTTCAACTCTTTATGTTGGAGATTCTATGGAGGATTTTATTATGGCCAAAAGAACTACTGATTTAGGACACAAAACCATATTTTGTGGAATTATAGGTACTAGTAAAAATCCGCAAGAGAAATTAGAACTATTTGAGAAAAATGATGCTATTTTGGTATTGGATTCAATTAATCAACTACCAAAGGTATTAAATTTAGAATGATGCAAATTACATAATCTGTGAGAAAAATGGCACCACGAAAGGCATCAATTAAACGAAATACAAAAGAAACAAGCGTTACTGTATCTGTAAATCTTGATGGAACAGGAAAAACATCCATCAAAACTGGAATAAAATTCCTTGATCACTTGATTGTATCATTTGGTACACACGGTATGATGGATCTCAAAGTTGATGCAAAATCAAATGATGGCATTGAACACCATTTGATTGAAGATACTGCAATTACAATAGGACAAACAATTGACAAGGCATTAAGCACTAGAAGCGGAATTACTAGATTCAGCTATGCTTCTGTACCAATGGATGAATCTCTTGCTGAGGCTTCAATTGATTTAGTAAAACGTCCATTTTGGAAATTAACATTATTAATCAAACGTAATAAAATTGAAGATATATCAAAAGAGGATATCGAACATTTCTTCCAATCATTATTACAAAATCTCAATAGTTGTATTCACCTCACTGTAAAGTATGGAGACAATGATCATCACAAAGTTGAGGCTGCCATAAAATCACTTGCTGTTGCATTAAGATATGCATCATCACTAGATAAAAAACAAAAAGGAATTCCAAGTACAAAAGGTTCAATGTAATGGTAAGTGTTGCAATTTTTGATTATGGTGCTGGAAATATTTTCAGTCTAAAAAATTCACTTGAAAAAGTAGGAGCTACAGTTGATGTAATAACTAATTTTGATAATGAAAATACGTATTCCGGATTGTTACTTCCGGGTGTAGGAAATTTTGATCCTGGTATGAATAGTATTAGAAATTTTTCCAAGATTCAATTTAAAGAATATGTGGGAAACATGCCTGTTCTTGGTATTTGTCTTGGAATGGAAATGTTTTTTGAAAAAAGTGAAGAAGGTAAAGAGAAAGGTCTGAATGTTATTGAGGGGGAAGTAATTGTACTTCCTTCTTCTTCGATGAAAGTACCTCACATGGGATGGAATAATTTAGAAATAAAAAAACCTGGAAAAATTCTTGAAGGAGTTGAAAATGGTTCATGGGTATACTTTGTTCATTCGTATAGAGTAAAACCTGCATCAAATGATGTAATCACTGCTGAATCTGATTATGGAATTAAAGTTCCAGCTGTAGTGGAATATGATAATTTCTATGGTACTCAATTTCATCCTGAAAAATCTAGCACAGTGGGAAAAATCATGTTAAAGAATTTTCTCAAAGAGTGTAAAAAATGAAAATAATTCCTGCAATTGATCTTATGGATGGTAAAGTTGTTAGATTGTACAAAGGAGATCCTACACAAAAAACCGTATACAGTGACGATCCTGTAAATATTGCAAAAAAATGGGAATCTGCAGGTGCAGACATTCTTCATTTAGTTGATTTAGATGCAACTCTTGGGATTGGCTCTAATCTTGATATAATTAAAAAAATCCTCAAATCTGTTTCAATT
>JAPFBP010000011.1 GCA_029250275.1 Candidatus Nitrosopumilus sp.
AGTAGGCGAAGGTCAAAAAGGACCAGCAGCTCAAAAAGTTAAAAAAATAGAATAGACAATGAATTTTTAAATTAAGATTTCATCTTTGTTTTCTTAACCTAGTCTTTCTTTTTATTATTTTTTAAAATTATTTTTTAAAAATTTGTGGTCCCGCGGGGCGGAATTGAACCACCGACAACCCGGTTTCTGTATGCCTGATGGGCTGTTTTTCGTTTAGCCATCTAAAGCCAACAACTACAGCCAGGAGCTCTACCAGGCTGAGCTACCACGGGACAAAAAAATGAAGAATTCTACTATTAAAAAACTATCGTAGATGATTTCAAATATTGATCGTTGTGATTAATATATGAATAAATACACTGAAAACTTTTTCAAGTTATTATGTCAAAACAGGCACTATCTTATTCTGGATATGTGTGTGCACCATATTTACACACTCATGATTCTGTTGAACTAAAGGATACATGGATAAATTCAAAAAATATTGAGAAATTATACTTTGCCACTGGAACATTTTCTAGCGATAGTAAACCATATTTTTCTAATTCTACAAATCATTATATTTTAGCCAAATTCAAAGATAGTGAAAAAATTTCAAAAGATCTAACTATTCACAATCAGGAGAAAACCTCTTTTATGTTTAACATTAAAGATGATCTCTTTCAAAGGGAAGTTGAAGGTACTACAAACTTTGTCTCTATTTATTATTTAGAATACGGTGATGATGGTGAAGACTTGCAGGAAATTGCAAATCTTTTATTAAAAAGAGACAAAATCGAGATAGCTGGACTAGGAAATTTGACTACATTCTGTTTAACTCCTTCAAAATTTACATTTCCATATTCTGAAAATATTGTAGTACTTGAAGTTGCAAGTGAAAAGAGTCATCAAAGTGTAAGCAAATACTGTGATCAGACTAGACGAGATATTAATCGAAAAGGATTAACTATGACTAGTTTGATGAGTCTTTCAATTCTTGATACACTAAAGTAGAATAGTTAAATATTCGACCAAAAACTCTTTTTTATGAGTAAACCCTCTGACCTTGGTTCTTTGAAAATTGGATCCTACATTCTACTACCTCATTCTGATCAACCTAGTGGGGAGCCATGTAGAATTGTAGAATACGATACTTCAAAACCTGGAAAACACGGTGCAGCAAAAGCAAGAATTGTGGGTCAAGGTGTTTTTGATGGCCAAAAAAGACCTCATGTTGGCCCTGTCAGTATGCAAATTCACATTCCTCTGATTAACAAAAAAGTTGGTCAAATTATCTCGATTAATGGTGATACAATTCAAGTTATGGATTCTGAATCATTTGAAACTATTGACATTTCTTTGATTGATGATGAAATCAAAGGTAAATTAGGAAATGGTCAAAATGTTGAGTATTGGGTTGTAATGGATAGAACTAAAATAATGCGTGTTAAGAGCGATTGATGATGCTGATGATTATCGGAAAAGCCGTCTGATTTTATGATGACGATTATGAGTATTGAGGCATCTTTTTTAATAAATTTTTTAATTTATTGAATTAAATATTTTTTAGATAATGAAATTAGCTTCTCTTTTTTCGGGAGGAAAAGATAGTACATATGCAATCCATGTTGCTAAAAAACAAGGACATGAAGTAAAATGTCTCTTGAGTGTTTTTCCAAAATCAGATGAAAGTCATCTACTACATCATCCGAACATGAAATGGACAAAGTTACAATCACAATCAATGAATATTCCACAATTAACGATCACTTCAAATTCTAATGAAACTGATGATGAATTATCATTAATTGAAAATCTATTACAAGATGCAAAAGAACAATTTCAAATAGAAGGATTGGTTCACGGTGGAATAAAAAGTAACTTTCAAAAAGAAAAATTTGAAAATGTTTGTTCAAAATTACATTTGACTCTAATTTCACCATTATGGAATACTAATCCTGAACATTACATGAATGAGTTGATTGATTCAAAGTTTAATTTTATTATGACTACTGTATCATCTGATGGGTTGGATGATTCTTGGTTAGGAAAAATAATTTCAAAATCTGACATACTCTCATTGAAACATCTATCTGAAAAATTTGGTTTTAATTTAAATTTTGAAGGAGGTGAGGCTGAAACATTTGTAATCAATTGTCCACTCTTTACAAATTCGATCAAAATTAATCAATCTCAAAAAAAATGGGATGGATATAGAGGAAGGTTTGAAATAGTGGATGCAGGGTTGAATTTCAATGCTTGATGGTCTTAAGAACAGTCTTGGAGATGCAATTAAAAAAATTATAAAATCTTCCGGCATAGATGAAGATCTAATCAAAGAATTATCTAAGGATATTCAAAGAGCCTTACTACAATCTGATGTTAATGTACGCCTTGTATTGGAAATTACAAAGCGCCTTGAAGAGCGTGCTCTAAATGAAATTCCCCCTCCTGGGCTTTCACGAAAGGATCACATTGTAAAGATCCTTTATGATGAACTTTCAAAATTACTCGGAAATGAATCTGAATTTGATTTTAAACCTGGGAAACAAAATAAGATTATCTTATTGGGAATTCAAGGTAGTGGAAAAACTACAGTTGCATCAAAATTGGCCAAATTTTTAACTGGTCAGGGATACAAAGTTGGAGTTGTAGGGGCTGATACGTACAGACCTGGGGCATTAGTTCAACTTAGAACTATGTGTGAAAAATCAAATGTTGAAGTATATGGTGAAGAAAATAACAAAGATTCTCCTAATATTGTAAAAAATGGTCTTAAACATTTTGCAGGCCAATCATTAGATGTTATTCTAATTGATACTGCTGGACGCCATAAAGAAGAACATGATCTTTTTGAAGAAATGGAAAGGATAAACAAAGTAGCAGATCCTGATTTAGCTTTACTAGTAATTGATGGAACAATAGGACAACAATGCTTCAATCAAGCAGAAGCATTTCATAAAACAATTCCAGTAGGCGGTATCATAATTACCAAATTGGATAGTTCAGCGAAAGGTGGTGGATCACTTGCAGCATCTGCAGCTACTGGTGCACAAATAATGTACATAGGAACTGGTGAAAGAATAGATGATTTAGAAAAATTTTCTCCTACTCGATTCGTTGGAAGATTACTGGGTATGGGTGATATTCAAGCTGTATTGGATTTAGCTAAACGATTAGAAAATGAAGGTGATGATGTAAGAATGAAAAGAATTTCCAGTGGAAAAATGAACATGGAAGATTTTTTTTATCAACTTGAGGAAGTTACTAAAGTTGGTTCTCTACAAGGGCTTCTAGATAGTATGCCTGGTTTATCTGGAATGGTGAAAGGTGATCAAGTAAATCAGATGGAAGGTAGAGTTTCAAAATGGAGATATATTATTCAAAGTATGACAAAAGCAGAAAAAGCAGATCCTGATTTGTTAAACTCCTCAAGAATCAAAAGAATTTCCCGTGGTTCTGGATGGCCAGAAGGGGAAGTTAAAGAATTAATTAAAAATTACAAAAATTCTAAGAATATGATGAAGGCTTCAAAAGGTCGTCAGATGCAAGGAACTCTTAGAAAAATGGGCTTAGGGTAATCTTTAATCAAAATTCCAAACATGTCTAATTATGAGAAAATTATTCCTATTGCAAATAAAATTACTAAAAAATATGATCTATGTGATCACTGTTTAGGTAGATTATTCTTAAAACAATTACATCTTACATCCAATAAACTTCTTGGAAAAAAATTAAATCAAAAACCTATAGAAAAATGCTATGTATGCAAAAATCTTTTTGATAATCTGAATTATTTTTTAAAACTAATGCTTGACCTCTCTGCTGACTATTCTTTCAAAACATTCAGTGTGGGTTCTATGATAAAACCCTCCATTGTTGATAGGGATGATTTCATTAGATCTCTGTACCGACTAAAAGGAATTGATAGTATAAAGGCTGACATAACAAAAGAATTAGGAAAACTATATTCTAAAAAAACAAAAAAAATAATTGATTATCTTGATCCTGATATTACTTTTACAATAAATCTAAAAGATGAATCATGTGAATTACATTCAAAACCAATCACTCTTTTTGGGAGATATGTTAAGCCTGAGCGGGGATTTTCTCAAAAACAAAAATCATGTGATAATTGTTCAGGAAAAGGGTGTAGAGTTTGTAATTTTCATGGCATTACAGAATTTGATAGTATTGAAGGTGTAATTTCTAAACTACTTTTTAAAAAATTTGGTGGTACCACTACGAAATTTACTTGGATTGGTGGTGAGGATAAATCTAGTTTGGTTTTGGGAAATGGAAGACCATTTTTTGTAAAAATACAAAATCCCAACAAAAGAAATATAAAATTATCTAATGTCACTGTTGATTCAATCCAAATTAATCATTTGAAATTAGTCTATGAATCCCCAAAAAAACCTTTTAAATTCAATTCTACTATCAGTATGAGAATATCTACTGAGTCTCAGATTGATTCAAAAAGTCTTAAAAAATTAAAAGTTCTTACCACTAACCCTGTCGTGGTTTATGATAAGTCTGGAAAACGCTCTGAAAAGAAAATTTTTGATGTAAAATTTAAACAACATTCAAAAAATATGTTTACTCTAATAATCAAGGTTGAGGGAGGCCTTCCAATCAAACGATTTGTTATTGGAGATGATATTGCTCCTGGAATTTCAAAAATTCTTGATACTTCATGTGTATGTATAGAATTTGATTTTCTTGAGATTGAAGTACAATGATAACAATTAACTAGTAGCACTAAATATCGTAAATCAACATGCCAGAGAGAAAAAAAAATAAACATATGAGACATGCTGATCAACGGGCTGATACACGCAAAAAAAAGAAAGCCGGTAAACCACGTTCCTGATCGAATCAACCTTTTTACATTCAGAATTATCGAGGGATAATATTGGATCCTCTAGTACGTTTCAAAGATTCACATTCTAAGGGCATTATTCCTGATGATGTTTTTGATTTAACTATGAAGCGATTTTCTCTTGCCATTGAAGGGATTAATAGAATTGAAAAAGCATCTGGAATTGCATATCCTATAGCCTATGTTGAACCTTCTCTCATCATTTCATCCCCTAATCCCAATTCCTATGAATTTGGAATTTTATTTGCAAGAACAATCCCTGTGATGTTTGAAGAAAAATTCCAAGTTGTTATTCAAATTTCGGCACCATTGATTGCTTATGGTCTTAAAGGTACAATTCATGCAATTTTGGCTCATGAGTTTTTACATTTCTTGGATTTAATGAGAAAAATCTCAAAAATGGAGTTGCTGTCTGATGAAATCTCTGGAAATTTATTTGAAAATATTTACAGTGATGAAACTAGGTTGTTTGAACCTCGGGTTGTCTTCAAAGATCGTACATTGTTAAATCATATTACGAAAAAATTTCCTGCAGGATTTAGAGATTTTAAGCTTGAAGACAAAGTGATGAAATTTTGGGCTGAAAAAAATCTCCCAAAGACAAATATCTCGTTAGATACTAACACAGTAAAACTATCTGTAGAATCTCTTTCTAAAATTAAGCTTGATCCTGCATTTATTTCAAAAATGGAACTATTAGAAGAAAAAAGCTCAAAAATTTATAAAAAAAGACTTTATTAGAAATTTGAAATTATGCTTAAATAATTACTGAACTTGGAAAATTTCTTTACTTTTTGTATGGTCAAAAAATAAGATTGTCTTGTATTTTTAAAACTAGTAAAGAACATGAATTTTTTTGAGAACTGATGAACATGATAATGTGTAATTCTATTATATGATATTTGAAAATTATGATTGACTTTTGATACGAGTAATTTTGAAATATTTTTTTATTGTTTGAACTCTGTTAAACTACACTTACCACAAGTGTTTCTGTCTTTATGTTCAGCCATGAAGGTTCCTTTACCACATCTAGAACATATTTTTTTAGTTCTTGATGTTTTATCACCACCTACTTTGTAATAAGATGCAATATTTGGACTAGAACCTTTACTGCCTTTTTTCTTTACAGGCATTATTCAGTTTTCTCCACTTCTTTAATTTTTTCAGCTGATGCTTCTACTGCTTCAGCTTCTTTTGCTGCTGTTTCAGCTTCTGCAATTTTAGCTTTACTTTTTTCTAGCCTTGAAAATATTGTAGGATTAATGTGTTTTTTAGCTAATATTTCATCATCATAAACATAGAATGTTCCTGTTATGAGAGATTTACCGACTTGAGTTCTTAATCTCATTGGGATTACTACTTTGCCATTTAGTTTGAATTCTTTTGTGATCATGTCCACAGCTTCTAAACTTTTGAGCTTGCCTCCAAGGCCTGCAAAATTACAAGTTAATTCCCTTCTAGATAGAAAGGAATTGTTGACGTCTGTAATTGTCTTAATTATGGACATGTATCAAAAATCTCTAGATATTTCATATAAACCTTGATTGAAATACAGAAGAAATTTAAGAAATTCCCTCAAAACTATCTTGTGGAACGATATTTACTGCATTTTAAAAATAAGAAATATTTGCCTCAGAATTGTAGAGAACTAGCATACAAGGCAAGAGATCTTGTATCTGACATGAATGTCTCAGTAAGACTTGCTAGAGTTGCCACTAGATTTATTGAATTTGATGTAGCTGCAGAAAAAGTAGATTTAGACACACTTGTAGAAAAATTATTCCCTATTGGAGAAATTGATAATGTAAGACATGTTGTTGAGGAGCATTTAGATAAAGACAAAGGACTTGAAGACGGAATATTTTATTTTAACAATGAGCGATTTTGGGAATGTCATGAAGCATTTGAAGGAGTTTGGAATCAATGCTATGGGAGGGAAAAGGAACTTGTTCAGGGTATCATTCTAGTGGCTGTTGCATTTGCTCATGAACAAGAAAATGAAGAAAGTATTGGTATTGGAATGTTAAAAAGAGCTTTAGATAAACTAGGTACATCACCTTCAATATATCATTCAATTGATGTTGATAAAATTAGAAAAAATATAGTTGATATGCAACAAGTAAACAAACTAACTAAATTTGAGATTTAATTAATTCAAGGGCTTTTTCAACAACGTCTGCACCTTGGAGTAATCCTATACTTCCTTTTTTTGCTTGTTCTTCAGTCATTCTAGTTGTTCCATCTTTTTTTATAAAATCGCCTGAAACTAGGACTGGAACCGGATCATCACTGTGGCCTTTGTTAATGCACGGGGTTGAATGATCTGCAGAAATTATTATTGCAACTTTACTTGAATCAATATTCTCAACAAGTGTTTTGAAAAATCTTTGATCAATTTCTTCAATGTTTTTCATCTTACCAATTGCATCTCCATCATGACCAAATTCATCTGGCCCTTTAAGGTGAACATAAATTGAATTTTGAGTTTCCATGGCTTTTGCTGCAACTCTTGCTTTTTCTTCATAATCTGTTAATCCACCAGCTTCAAATGCTTTCATTTTTAGAACTTTTGAAATTCCAAGTTCCACTGGCATGTCAACTATGCATGAAAAATTCATACCGTATTTTTCGTTAATTGGAATCACGTCTGGATATTTGTTACCTGCATCTCTAAGCAAAATACAACTTAGTCGTTTTTTCCCCTCATTTTGTCTTCTTTTGTTAATTTGACTATTTTTCATAATTTCAATTGATTTTTCTGAAAATTCATTTATTATATTTGCAGTAAATTTTGAATCTTCTGTATCTTCTAATGGTAAACATTTTTCAATTTTAAGAAAATCCCCTACAGCTTTTGCAACTCCCATACCTCCAATATTGATGTAAGCTGGGTCTGTGTTTGTAATTTTTGAAGATAATTTTTGAGACTTTTTTTTAATTATTACTGTTACTCTATGACCTATTGTTGGAGATACTACAACTGATATGTCAGGAGATGACATTTTGATGTTTTCTTCAATTTCTTTTGCAATCCCATCTGCATCTTCTTTTTCAATATGTCTTCCTGCTCTTCTATCAATAATCACATTTTCATCATTTAATGTAGAATAATTTCCTCTGAGTGCCAAGTCCCCATCTCTAAAGTCTATTCCAACTCCTATTGCTTCAATTACACCACGACCTACATAATCTACATGTTTGAATTTGTATCCTAACATATTGAAAACTGCAATGTCTGATTCTGGAGCAATTCCTTTTCCAACTGAAATCACTTCACCTATTGCTCCATTTCTTGCTATTTTGTCTAATGTTGGTGTATTTGCTGCCTCCAATGGTGTTTTTCCATCTAAATCTGGATGTGGGAGATCACCAACTCCGTCTAAAAGAACATAGATCATATGAATATCAGAATTATCCAAAATATTCCCTGTTTATTCAAAATCTAATACTCTGTTTTAAATCTTGCAACAAAAAATGCGATCAAAACAAAGTTTGTTTTTATTATATTTTATTTTAAATTTTTCATTTCATTCGATGGACATTGGACTTTCTTATTTTTATGAAAATTTTTAGAAAAATTATTTTTAAAAATGATTTGTGCAGATTTTAGTAAACGTTTTAACAGACATTTTACTTCCATTAACCATTATGGGTGATATGCGTAAAGATTATGTTTCTGAACGTTTTATGATTGTCTCAAAAAAAGACGACAAAGTTATTGATCCAAAAAAATCCCCATTTGCTCCTGGTAATGAAGCAATGACAAATCCATCTGTTTTGTCTTTAGTTGAAAAAGAAGGCATGTTGCAGCGTCTTCAGGACAATGAAAATGATTATGTTAAAGGCTGGGCTATACGTGTTTTTGAAAGTAAAAATCCTATTGTTTCAATTGAAACACAAAATTCTTTTAGTGAGAAACCTTTCTACAGTGAACCTGCATATGGTTACCATTACATTGTTGTTGCATCTCCAAATGAAAAAGATTCTTTTGCGACAATTGATCCTGATCAATGGTCTAATGTCTTAGTTGTTGTTCAAGATAGATTACGGTGGCTTTATACTCAAAAAGGTGTTACTTATGTTTCAATTTTTGGTGACCATGGAGATTTGGCTGGTAATACAAATCCACACCCTCATTTGAATCTCATAACTTTCTCTACAATTCCTCCTGTTATTGAAATAGAAGCTGAAGCATCTCATAAAATTTCGAATGAAAAAGGAGTTTGTCCAATGTGTCAAACAGTAAATGAAGAAATTAGTGGTCCAAGACAGGTTCTTCAAACTGAAGGATTTATTGCATTTTGTCCCTGGGCACCTTCATACCCATATGAATTCTGGATATCTCCAAAAAAACACACTACTAGTTTTTCAAAAATTACTCAAAAAGAAATCAATGACTTATCCTTAATTTTGAGAGCGACACTTGGCGGTTTATCAAAAACTGTAAAGAACGTTTCATACAACCTAGTTTTTCATCTTTCTCCAGAAAAGAAAAACAGTCGACAAATTCATTGGCACATTGAAGTTTATCCTATTACAAAATCCTGGTCTGGATTAGAACGTGGGTATGGGATTTTCTTAAATGATATCTCTCCTGAACAGGCTGCCGAAAAGCTTGGAGTGACTAGTAGAAAAGAATTAGCCAATTTAGTTGGCATTGTATGATTTTTTGAATGATTTATTTATCAACTAGAATCTGTTAGACTTATGGCAATAGAAAAATGGCTTGCAGTAACTAGTGTTGCTTTATTTGCAATGTTTGCAGGTGAAATATTTTCAGTGTATAACTTTCTGATTAATATTCCTGACGATGATGCGTATTTGCAAGCTTTTTCACCAAATGAAAAAATATTTCAATTCATTTCAATTGGTGTAGCTCCTGCTGGAATTTTAGCAGCAGTAGCATATATCATGTCAAAACAATATGGTTCAAAACCTATTGGCAGTATGATAATCATTGGTGGCATAATTTTGTTAGTAGGAATGCTTGTATCTTATTCGTTAATCGATAACATTGATGATGTGTATCTTACCGATATTGTAAAATTTACACCTCTACTGTTTATGGTTTTGTCTATTCCTGTAATTGTAGTTGGTGCTTATCTGATAAAACCCAAAAAGAGACGTCCAAAAAAAGAATTTTTTTAAATATTATCCAATCTTAATTCGTTAGATACTTGTTTGAAACCTAGTTTTTCATAAAATGGTTTAACATCGTCAGTGCAGTTTAGAATTGTCTTGTAACAGCCGTGTTTTTTTGCAATTTCAATAAGATGAATCATAATTTTTTCACCTATTTTTTGACCTTGAAATTCTTTATTGACTACTACGTCTTCAATATGCCCCACTAATCCTCCATTATGAATGAACTTTGATTCTATGATGAGAGTTGTAGATCCTACAATTTTACCATCTAATTCTGCAACGACTATAATGTGATCTGGATTAGTATTGATTTTCTCAAAAATTGTTTCTGCTTTGGATTTTTCGATATTGCTTGCTGGCTTTAATGAATCCAAAGATTTGAGAAATCCATTCCAGATGTCTTCTTTTTTTAATTCTCTGATAATTAGATCATTCATTTTTATTTTCAGATCTTTCCAAGTTTTTGAATATGTTCCTGATATGCTTTTTTATATGATGTTTTATTTCCTATATCTGTAAATCCTTTTTTTGTAATGAAACTGTTGATTAGTTTTTTCCTATTCATGGCTTTCTTAATCAGATCGTCCATTCCATATGGTTTATTTTTTGGAATTAGACTAAACACATCTGGTTCCATAACATAACACCCCATGTTCACATTTGCCTTAATCTCTGGTTTTTCATTCCAACGTAACACTTTACCTGTTTTTGAAGTATCTATAACTCCGTAATCTAAATTTGTTTTGTATTCATTTAGACTCATGGTAACAAATGCTTTTTTCACTTTATGTTGTTTTATCATATTTCTAAGACTAAAATCAAAAATTGAATCTCCATACATACAAACAAAAGTACCATTGATAAATTTCTCTGCAGTTTTTAGTTGACCTGCAGTTGCCAGTGGTTTACTTGATACTGCATATTCTATATTTACTCCAAATTTCTTCCCCTCTTCAAAATAATCTTCAATTGTCTTTCTAAGATGACTTACACACAAAACTATTGATTTTATTCCATTTTTCTTTGTCCAATCAATAAGATGTTCTAGAATTGGTTTTTCACCTAATGGTAACATTGGTTTTGGAAGAAATGTGGTGTATGGTAGTAGTCTTTTTCCTAATCCACCAGCTAAAATTACTGCTTTCACAAATTCTATTTGAGATATGTCTATTTATGTTCAAGGATGATTTTAGACTAGAATCCTCTTATGTAATTTTTAATAATTTATTCAATATACTTTTTGGTGTATCTCCAAAAATTATGATCATAGGTTCTTTACCAAAATCTCCTTTATGAAAAATTATATCTGGAGGCACTTGTAAATTTTTAATTGCATTTTTAATTCCCCATTCTATAGTTGAACCTTTATTTTTTATATTACTTGGTTCACTGGTTCTATCGTAACTTGAGACTATTAATTTCAATTTTTTTATTTTAGATATGCTTGAATTTTGATATTTTATATTTACTGCAGAATAAATTTTTGGAAATTTTTTATTTACTATTAGCAATGCAGTTGCAACATGTTTTGAACCTCCATATGTTAGGTTGCCTGCAATTATGACTTTTTTCCCTGTCTTTACTATTCTTCCAGATATTCCTAGAATGTCTTTTATTGATTTTGGTCTTTGTTTAGAATATACAAAATTTGTTTGACACTCTGGAATATTTTTATAAATATTTTTTATTTCTATAAATTCATTAATTGCACGTGATAATTCTGAATTGATTTTATCTTGATTTTGAATATTTGTAATCTTAATTCCATTTCCTACTTTTTTTGCATTTTTAATCGAATTGTAAGTAAACTCTTTTGCAAATTTTACTGATTCATGTATTGTTTTATTACTTGAAATTGCAAATATCATGGCTGCTGAATAATTACATCCACTTCCATGGTTAGTATTGACAATTTTATCTCCTGAAATCAAATATTTTGTGTTTTTTTCTAAAACAAAATCTACTATTTTGTTATTTTTTCCTTCAATTCCAGTAATGACTACATTTTTCGCTCCCATTTTTTGAATAATTTTTGCAGTTTTATCTATGGTGTTTTTTGAATTTACTTTAGTTTTTGATAATATTTCAGCCTCAAATTTGTTTGGAGTGATAACTGTTGCAAGTGGAATTATGTATTTTTTAAAATCAACCAGTGCTAATTTTTCTATCAAATCTCCACCTGTTGTTGATTTGATTACTGGATCTACGACTATTGGAATTTTTAATTTTTTTAATTGTTGATACAAAGTTTTAATTATTTCCGAATTATACACCATCCCAATTTTTATTCCATCAATTTTAAAATCAGATAATACTGATTCTAGTTGATTTTTTAGAATTTTTTTTGATACGGGCTCAATCATTCCAAAACTTGTTGTATTCTGACCTGTAATTGCTGTGATTACTGTTAATGCATGTGCGTTAAATTCCGAAAATACTTTAACATCACTTTGAATTCCTGCCCCTGATGAAGGATCAGATCCTCCAATAGAAAGTAAATTCATTACATTTTCTTGACTCCTAGTACTAATCTGCTTTTCCTTTTTTTGGTATTGGATTTTATAATATCTCTTTTATATTTGAAATATACCTTTTGGATTGATGACAAAAATACCAATGGTCGATGACATTGTACCTGAAATTTTACAGTGTACTACTTGCTTATTACCAATGCAATATCAAACCATTAAAGACGGTAAGTTTTTGTGGCAATGTTTTAAATGTGCAAAACAATATCTTATCTCTAAAAATATGGACGATGATATCGAAGAGAGTTGGAGTCCTCCACGATAATGAGTTCTTCTGAAATAGATTTACTTAAATCTGAAAATTTGAAACTTCGAAATTACATTTCTTTAGTTAATGCCGAAATTGAATTGTCTCAACGTCTCAATGAAATTAAACAAAACTTTGCAAATTCATCTGATTCTGAGCACATCACTAAGCCTATTTTGGATAGAATTTCTAAAATAATGTACGAAAAATCTATTTTTGAAAATGAATTGAAATTAATTTAAATGATTATGATGATGTTTGAGTGACACAATCAAAAGAACAAAATTCGTCTTTCATGCTGAAGAATTCTCTACTACAATGTCTGCATTCTCGACTTGTTCTCACGTAATCTATATCGCATTTATGGCATAAAAGATCGATCATATTTCTTAATATAGTATTAAAAAATATTTTTGCGATCAATATTTTTTATGTTTTAGACTATTGTTTAAATCAGGTAAAAACATAGATTACATTATGGCTACTCAAATGACTTCGGCTCGACGTGGTGTTGCAACTGATGAAATGAAACAAGTTGCAAAAGATGAGGACGTATCACTTGAATGGTTACTTCCTAAAATCGCAAAGGGTTCAATAATTATCCCGAGTAATAATGTAAGATCTCAAAAAATTCATAATGTTGGAATTGGCAAAGGTTTGAAAACTAAAGTTAATGTAAACATTGGGACTTCTACATTAAATGTAAACATTGAGGAAGAAGTTGAAAAAGCAAAAGTAGCAGTAAAATATCATGCAGATACTATAATGGATCTTAGTGATGGCGGAGATGTTAAAAAAATTCGTCAGACGCTTTTAGAAGCTGCACCTATAACTTTTGGAACTGTTCCAATCTATGAGGCTTACAACCATGGTATAGAAGTTCACAAAAATCCTTTGAATTTAACTGAAGATGATTATCTAAATGCATTTGAAAATAATGCAAAAGATGGTGTTGATTACACTACAATTCACTGTGGTATTACAAAAGATATCGCAAAAAGAATTCTCAAAGTGCAAAGATATGGTGGTGTTGTAAGTAAGGGTGGAACCATTACTGCTGCATGGATGTTAAAACATGATAAGGAAAATCCATACTTGACTCATTATGATTATCTGATGGAGATTGCTAAAAAATATGATGTTACATTTAGCCTTGGAGATGCACTAAGACCCGGCTCAATTTTAGATTCTCATGATGAATTACAAGTTCAAGAAATGATTAACATCTCTCGATTAACAAAACGTGCACATGCACATGATATTCAAGTGATGGTGGAAGGTCCTGGTCATGTTCCACTAAATGAAGTCGCTGCAAATGTAAGATTAGCAAAAGCACTAATTGGCGATGTTCCATATTATGTTCTAGGCCCATTAGTTACAGATATTGCATCCGGGCATGATCATATTGCAAGTGCGATTGGTGCAGCTATTTCTGCAAGTGAAGGTGTAGATCTTTTATGTTATCTTACACCATCTGAACATTTAGCATTACCAAATGCAGAAGAAGTAAAGGCTGGATTGATTGCATATAGAATTGCAGCCCATGCAGGAGATCTTGTAAAGATTCGTGATAAAGTTATCAAATGGGATATGGAAATGACTGAAGCTAGACGTACTTTGAATTGGGAAAAGCAAATTGCATTATCTATTGATCCTGAAGAGGCTGCAAAAATTCACAGCAGAACCGGACAACATGCTGGTAATAATGTACCTTGTACTATGTGTGGTGGTGCTTGTGTCTATATTATGTTGCCACAACAGAAAAAATACGATAAAAATAATGAAAATTTACAACAAGTTGAATAATACTTTTTGAAGACTTGGAACAGTTTCATAATTTTCTAATTCTTTAATGTTAATCCATTTGAAATCTGAATTTTCCCAGTTTAGTATGATTTTTGGATTATTTGCTTCAAATAAAAATGGAAATATTTCCCATTCATGATTTTTGTATTGAGGTGAGATAACTCTCATTTCTTCAGTTGTTTTGATTAGATTGATCTTATTTTCTGTAATTCCAACTTCTTCAAAAATTTCAATTTTTGCTCTAGTAAGAGGGTCTTCATTGTTTTCTATAATTCCACTTATACCTGCCCACAATCCTTTCATGGATTTTACTTTGTCACTTCGTTTTAAAATCAATAATTTGTCATTATCTCTAATGAATGATGTAACAATCTTTGTAGCGCGCATGTCGACTATTTTTCAACTGCTTTTACCATTTTTGTCATTCTTTTGTAGGATTCAGTAACATCAGTGTGTTGGGCTAGTCTTTCTTGACATTCTTTGATGTAATTTATTACTTCTTCGGTCTTTGATTCTTGAACAGATGTTAGCAGTCTGCCAATATCTTTCCAAAACTCTTCTGCTACTCTACGAATTTCTGGGTTTGCAATGATTGTCTCAATTAGTTCTGGAGATTCTGTCATGATACTTTCTGCCAATGTTTTTTGAACTCTGAAAGTTGTACCTGACATTTTTTCTGTAAGATTTATTTTTTCATCTTTTGAAATTATGTTTGCAAAAACTAAATTCATTAAATGTGTTAATCCTAAAATTACGGCAATTTTTTTGTCATGTTCCACTGCATCTATTGTGACAAAGTTTGCTCCTGGGAATAATTCTTTTGCAACAGTTAATTCATTTTTAGCATCTTTGATTGGAACTGAAATAATGTTTTGACCCTTTATTGTTTTGGTTCCTGGACCAAACATCGGATGGATGCAAATTGGATTAATTTTTGCTGGCATTTTTGATAATGATGAAACTACTTTAGATTTTTCCGATGAAATTTCAATAAGATACGTTCCACGTTTCATCTCTTTTGCAATTAATCTAATTATCTCAGGGGTTCTTCTTGTTGGTGTGCATAAAACAACATAATCTGCATTCAAAATTCCCCCAACTAGTGATTCTGCTACGATAATATCTTTTAACATTATTTTGATTTCAGAGTCATAACCTGTTACTTCATATCCTTGGCTTTTAAAATATTTTGAAAACCATTGTCCCATTTGACCTCCGGCTCCAATTATTGTAGCCTTTTTCATTGCTTATTCCTCATTAAATCATTTAGTAAATTCATTCCTTCAACCAATGTTTTTTCATCTTGACATGCAGATAGTCTGATAAAATTCTTGTAATCTCCAAATACTTCCCCTGGGGATACTGCCAAACCTTTCTCTAGGGCACTATTGGCAAATTCAGCTCCGTCAAAACCTTCTTGATTAATTCTTGCAAAAATGTACATTGCACCATCAGGTACTACGAAATCTAATCCCATTATGCTTGCTTTATCTGCCAACACATCTAACCTCTTTTGTACTGTATTAGTATTATTGGATATGTCTGCTTCAAGGGCTTTCATAGCAATGTATTGTATTGGTTCAGAGACATTTGTAAGGCATAATGCCTCTAATTTTGCCATTTTTTCAATAATTTTTGAATCTGCAATGGTATATCCTATTCTGAATCCAGTCATTGCATGTGATTTTGAAAATGATTGTGTAACGATACTTTTATCATAATTATAACTTAGAATGCTTTTCCAACTGGTTTTTACATATTGTGAATAAATTTCATCACTTAGTATATAGAGATTATTTTTTATTGCTAATTCAATTATGTTATCTTGTAATTTTTCATTTAGAATTTTCCCTGTAGGGTTATTCGGGTAGTTTAGAACAATCATTTTTGTATTTGAATTGATTGTACTTTTGATCTGTTCTAATGATGGATCCCACTTGTCTTCAAAAGTTGTATTGATGGTTCTAACTTTAATCCCCGAATATAATGCACAATCTTTGTATGCAGGCCATGCGGGCTCAATTACAATCATTTCATCACCTGGATTCAAAAGAGTTGTAATTGCGGTGAAAATTGAAAATCTTGCCCCTGGACTTACAATGATGTTATCTTGTTGAATATTTGCATTGAATTTTTTTGATACATATTTTACAAGTGCTTCTCTAAACATAGGCATCCCTTTTGCTTGACCGTATTTTAGAAATCCTTTATCAAAAACTTCTTCCAGTGCACTTTTTACAATCTTTGGAGGTAAAAAATCAGGTTCTCCTATTTCCATATGTATAATTTTTTTCCCTTGTGCTTCAAGTGATTTTGCTTTTAAAAAAATTGAAAGATGTGTTTGTTTGTTGGTCGATTGGACCTTTACTGATTCATTTAAAAGAAAATTCAAAAATTTTGTAGCAATTGTTTCATCTAGACCAATATTATTACATAATAAAATTACTTTTCTACGTAAACTGTCTTCTCTTACTTCATCTGTTACTCCTTTCCCAATATTTTTTTTGACTTCACCAATCTCTCCAGCAATATCCGTTCTAGTTTTTAACAACTCTATCATTTTTAGAGTCACCTCGTCCATTTTATTTCGAAGATCGTTAATGTCTGACATTTTCTTATAGGACTGGTTTGATTGCTCCTGAAAGGAGTGCATGGTCTGCAATTGTTAATGCTACAAGTGAATCTACTACTGGTGGGGCTCTAGGTACGACACATGGGTCATGTCTGCCTTTGACTTGGAGAATTACTTCTTTTTTTGTTTTAATGTCTATTGTTTTTTGTTTTTGAGCAATAGATGATACTGGCTTGAAAGCAATTCTTATGGTGATTGGCATTCCATTTGAAATACCTCCTAGAATTCCTCCTGATCTGTTTGTTTCTGTAATTATTTTCCCTTTCTTTACAGCATACAAATCATTATTTTCTGAACCATAAAGTTCAGAACCATGAAATCCTGAACCAAACTCTATTCCTTTAACTGATGGGATTGAAAAAATTGCTTTACTTAAATCTGATTCTAACGAACTAAAAATTGGTTCACCTAAACCTACTGGAACATTGGTTGTAATTGATTCAATAATTCCTCCTAGTGAATCTCCTTTTCTTCTTGCATCTAAAATATTTTCTCTCATAATTTTTGCCGTTTTAGTTTCTGGACACCTCACTTCATTTTTATAAATCAAATTAACCATTTTATTATTAAATTCTTTTTCCATCTTTACTTTTCCAATCTGCGATACGAATGAATTTGTTTCAACACCTAATGTTACTTTAAGTAATTTTCTTGCAATAGCTCCTCCCATAACGTGAGTTGCTGTTAACCTTCCAGAAAATCTTCCTCCTCCCCTATGATCATTATAGTGATTATATTTTACCATTGCAGGATAATCTGAATGACCTGGTCTTAGTTTTATCTTCAAATCTTCATAATCTTTTGATTTTTGATCACTGTTCCAAACCACCATAGTAATTGGTGCACCTGTTGTATGGCCTCTAAACACTCCTGAAATAATTTCAACAATGTCTCCTTCTTTTCTTTGAGTTGAGATTAGATTTTGACCTGGCCTTCTAAGATCTAACATTTTTTGAATGTCTTTTTCATCAATTTCTAATCCTGCTGGACAACCATCCAAAACTGCACCAATTGATTTCCCATGACTTTCACCAAAACTTGTTAAAACAAGACGCTGACCAATAGAACTTCCAGGCAACATACTATCAAGGTTATCTGATGTTTATAATTCCTCATTTTGAAATTTACTGATAATTTTATCTACTGTTTGATTATTTTTTGGTTTTATTTCCTACCTGTTTAAAAATTATATTATTATTGAATTAAATATGAAATAATTATAATATATTCTTAAATATAACAATAACATATACAATATATGCAATATCATGTAAATTATAAAGAATAATTTGCGCGACCCTGCGAAAAAGACATGTTATCTACGCAAATGCGTTGTGGGTGAGGAGAATGCTTTTCACTCTATACAGGGTCGCGCCTTTTATCTTTAAATAATTTTTTTAAAAAATAATTTTAAACGATTTTAATTTTAGCACCCATTCGTTTCATCTCTTCAATAAAACTTGGATATGAAACTTTAATTGATTCAGGATCAGTTACAGTACAATTACCTACAAACATTCCAGCAATACAAAAAGCCATGAATAATCTGTGATCTTCTTCTGATATTAAATCCGCCCCTGAAATATTTTCAGATGCTTCTAAAATCATACCATCTTCTTTTTCTTGAACTCTAATTCCAAGTTTTACCAGTTCTCTTGATATGATTGCAATTCTATCTGTTTCTTTTAGTCTTGCATGTTTTACATTGAATATTTCAATTGGAGCAGATGAACATAATGCCAAAATTGCAAGAGGTGGAAGAAGATCAGGGGAATTACTCAAATCAAATTTTCCACCGTTTAATTTTTTAGGTGATTTAATTTTAATTTGATCATTATCTATAGTAATTTTAACTCCTAACTTTTCTAAAATATCTATGAATACTTTGTCTCCTTGAGGGAGATTCCCAATATTCCCATTTATTACAATATTTTCTCCATTTAGAACAGTAGCTGATAGAAGAAGAGCGAGACTTGAAAAATCAATTGGAACAGTAAATGTTGTTTCTTTGTAAATTTGTGGAGTAATGTTATATCGTTTGTATGGGATTAGTGTTTGTACTGTTACACCAAACTTTTGCATTGTAGCAATTGTTGCATCAATATATGGTTTTGATACTAAATTTCCTTCTATGGTTAGATTGATTCCTTTTTCTGTTAGTGGTGCACAAATTAATAGTGCAGAAATAAATTGGCTTGAAAAATTTCCAGGAATTTTTACTTCCCCTCCTACAATCTTTCCTTTAATTTTGATTGGTGGTTTTCCATCAGTCGAACTACACTGTGCCCCAATACTTGATAATGCATCTAAGAGGGGTTGCATTGGTCTTTTTTGTAAACTTGAATCTCCAGTAAGTGTAATCTCTTCAGAAAATAAACTGGCAATACCTGATGCTATTCTAATTGTAGTGCCTGAATTTTCTGTATTAATTTCAGGTACTTTTATGCCTATTTTTATTGGATTTTTAACAATAATTACTGAATTTATGATCTCGATTTCTGCTCCAAATTTTTTACAAGCTTCAATTGTTGCAATAGTGTCTGCTGACAATAATGCATTTTCAACTCTACTGTTTTTTCCAGCAATTGATGCAAGAAAAATTGCTCTATGAGTGTAACTCTTGTTTGGAGGACAAACTATCTGCCCTGAAATTTTTGATTTTTCAATTTTACACTTCATGAGCTTCTGCCTTTTTATTACTGATTTTTGAAACTATGATGTTCCCTTCTAATGTTGAAAATACTTTTCTAATTGCTGCTTCGTTTTCTTTTTTAGTAATTGCTGCAATTGATGGCCCATTACCAGAAACTGATGCTCCTAATGCTCCTTTTTCAATTAAATCTGTAATTATTTTGGGATCAGAATTCAAAATTGACGCTGTAGCTAATCCATTTATTATCATTGCATCCCAGTAATTTGCTTTTCTAGATAATTCCCATGCGTTCTCAAATATGGATGAGAACATTTTGAGTTTTTTTAGATTTCCTCTTTTTCTATTTCTTGGAATGAATATCACCACAATTAAATTTGTTGGGCCTTTTTCAAATCGAATTCTTTCCTTCTTTGCATTATCTGTAACATTAAATCCTCCATAGTAACAAGAACATGCATCATCATATGCTCCGGTGATGCTAACTTTTGATTCAATTGACGCATCAACTCCTGCAAGTAAAATTTGTTGATCAGTTAATTTAGGATTAAAAATTTTTGCGCATGCTAAAGCAATTGCTGAAGAAATTGCACTTGAGCTTTTTAATCCATAGCCTGTGGGAATTTCTGAATCTAATGTAATTGAAATTTTATTTTGTTCTAAATCTTTTTTTGAAACAATTTTTTCTACAGTTTTGTTAATTAAGCGAGAACTTAGACTCTTGTTTTCAGACTGGATTGAAATCCCTTTTCCTGGGCTTGTCTCTACTGTCACTTCTACTTTTAATGCAATTCCTAAAGTGGCTCCCTTTTGGTTTGCAATTGCATTTACCAACGAGACTGCACCGTGGACTGTAGCCTTTGCTTTTGCCATCAAAATCCCCCTAACAATGCTTTTTTCATGGCATTATAAGGTGCTTCTACACCGTGCCAAATCTCAAAAGATCTGACAGCTTGACCTAGAAGCATTTCATAACCGTAAATTATGGTTGCTTTTTTTGCTTTTGCTTTTTTGATAAAATCTGTATTCATTGGAGCATATACAATATCATACACGATTGTTTTTTCATTAATTCCATCCAATGAAATAACACTGGGTTCATTTTTGAGCCCCACTGATGTGGCATTAATAATAATATCATAATTTCTTACTGTATCATTAACGTCTTCAATTTTTACAGCATTAGCCTCTAGTCCAATTGTTTTTGCAAATTCTGAAAGACTAGTTCCTTTTTCTAATGTTCTATTTGCAATGGTTATACTCTTTGCTTTTTCTTTAGCAAATCCTGCAACTATTGCTCTTGCAGCTCCTCCTGATCCAATTAAAAGAACTTTGGTTCCTTTGATGTTTAATTCTTTTTTCTTAAATGGTTCTAAAAATCCATCCATATCTGTGTTGTATCCTTTTAGAATTCCATCTTTGTTTGATACTGTATTAACTGCCCCAATCAAACTACATGACTCATCCATTGTATCTAAATATTTCATCATCTCTATTTTATGTGGAATTGTAATGTTAAAACCATCAATTTTGATTTTTTTTAATCCTTGTATTCCTCCTTCTAATTCCCCTTTAGGAATTCTATATCCAATGTATGATGAATCTAAATTTAATTCTCTAAATGCTGCACTGTGAATATTTGGTGATAATGAATGATCAATAGGATCTCCTATTACTGCAAATGATTTACCCATCTTATTTTATTGAGTATTATGATTGATTTAAACTCTCAACTATTTTACTGCTATTTTTTTAAATTTGTAATTTTTTTTATTTCATCAACACTAAACTGTCCTGGAGCTATTGCTTTTCCCAGTGATACGTATGTGTATGGACTACCTAAATACAGGCATAAAATCCTTGAAATTCTGCCATAATCGCCCATTGCAAATGAAATTAGATTATTTTTTCCTTTCTTACTATACAGTTCTAGCATTCTAGTTGAATCGTCTGTTGATTTTGCAGTGCTTACTATTTTTATATTTGATGAAAATTTACTCATTTGAGATATTTTCTTTTCCAATTCTGCTGAACTTGGAGTCTTTTTAAAATCGTGCCATGAAACAAGTAATTTTGTTTTTGTTGATTTCAAATACTTTGTTAATGATGAATTTTTCTTTAATGTGTTAAATTCTATATCTAGCATGAATGGATTGTATTCTGCAATTAATTTTATAATTGCAATTCTTTCCTTTTCATTTCCTGTAAACTTCCCACCTTCATTTTTTGGTCTTAATGTGCATACGACTCTATTGAGATCTTTCTTTATCATTTCTAATATTTCTGGAATTTGTTCAATTTTTAGAAAATCTAATCTTATTTCAACAAAATCTGATTTTGAAAGCGCAATTTTTAATATTTTTTTAGTTTTTACTGGGGTTTGCTCTGCAACGGAAACACATGTTTTGTATTTCATTTTTCTAAAATATACTCATCAGAAACTTCCATTCCGAAATGTCTACCCGTTGCAGGTTTTGAATGAACCATAACCATATCTCCTTTCTTTAAGTGAGTAACTGAAACCAGTTGTCCATTTGATTTTACAAAGCGAATTGTTTCTGCATCTTGTGCAATAATTCCACCTGTCTCTCCTCCAACAGTAGCTTTTATCATTAACATTGGTCTACGTTCAATCTTTGATCTTCCTACAGTCACTCTTCTTGCTTTTCCTTTTGAATTAAGAATTAACACTTCAGAACCTGTTTCTACTTCTGAGAGATAATTTGTTGTTCCATCTGGAGATAATGTATAGCAATGAACTGCGCCTGCGTTTACTCTAAATGGTCTTGGTGATGTAAATGATGATCCTACAGATTCATTATGAACTAAAAACAAAAAATTTGATCTACTACCAATTAACATTCCTTCTCCTTTATGAAGCATAGATGCAGTATCTACACAAACTCGTTCACCGTCTCCCACTTCTTTAATTTCTGTAATCTTTGCTGGCTTCATGTCGAAACTCTTTGTTCCCAAGTATACCATGACTTCACGAACTTCATTAATTGAAGTTGCAGTAAATATTACCCCATCTACACCTACTTCTAAAATTGAAAACATCTTCCTTACTTCTTTAGGCGTTTTAGCAATGGCAAAGATTTTGGTGTGACTTTTATGTAATTTTGCAATAATATTCTCTAATGGAATTATTTTCCAATCTTTTACTTCTATTATTACAAAGTCTAATCCTTTTTTGGCTATAGTGAGAACATTTTCAATATCTGAGTTTGATAAAATTTGGAATTTTCTTCCAATTTTCTTCCCCTTTGGTTTTACTCCGTCTTTTTCTATCACCACATAGTTTGCTGTATTGGAAGTAAACACAGTTTGTAGTTTTGTTTTTTTATTGCCTAGTTTTTTTGGGTCAAGATATACCATATTGATTCCCTCTTCTTGTAATTGAGGTAGGAATTTAGCTAACTGTGCTTGTGACGCTTTAGGTAAAATTATTAATTCTCTTGATTTACTCAATTTTTTTCATTGCTTCCTTTGCTGTTCCTTTTCTGAAAATTATTTCGGCTAATGCTTCTACCATTTTTTCAGGTGTTTTATGTGCAAAGATGTTTCTACCGTATGTAACTCCTTTAGCTCCTGCAGTCATTGCATCTTCAGTCATTTGAAGAATATCCAAGTCTGTATTAGCTTTTGGTCCACCAGCAATTACAATTGGAACTGGTGTACTCTTTACAATTTTTGCAAATGAATCAATGTCTCCGGTGTATAATGTTTTTACGATATCTGCACCACATTCTGCTCCAATTCTTGCAACATGTCCAACAATTTCTGGATCATGTGGATTTTTGATATTCTCTCCTCTAGGATACATCATTGCTAAAAGTGGCATTCCCCATTTATGACATTGATCTGCAGTCATTCCAAGTTGTTCTAACATCTCAGGTTCTTCTTTGCCGCCGATGTTGATGTGTAATGAAACTCCATCAGCTCCCATAGATACTGCTTCCTTTACAGTTCCAGTTAGCATTTTGCGATTCGGTGCTAATGATAATGAGGTGCTACTTGAAAAATGAACTAAAATTCCTATTTTAGTTGGTTTTGGTAATGCTTTGAGAATCCCTTTGTTGATAATTACACTTGTAAGACCATGTCCTTCACATTTGTAAATTGTGGAAACTGGATCTTCAAGACCTTCTATAGGTCCGTTTGAAATACCATGATCCATTGGGATGCATAACATTCTTCCTTTTCTGAGTATTCGATTAAGTCTAATTTGATTTCCTGATACCATGATTTGATCTGATTTTTGTACCCTACTTAAAAATAACGTGAATCATTGAACTCACATTTCTCAAAAATTGCGCACAAATCACTCTTTTTATTTATTTCTTTTCCGGCGTAATATTTCTATCAAGGATTAAATAGAAATTCCAAAGAATGAATGTTACTTGAGTCAGACTACTGAACAGATACAAAAAAGTGATATCAAAGACATTTTAGAAAATTCCCTTAATGGTCAAAGACCTGGATCTGATGATTGTTTGAGATTATTGGAATCTGATGATATTCATTTAATGGGTCTTACTGCATGTCATCTAACAAGAAAACAATTTGGTAAAAAAGCCTCTTTTATAAATAATATCATTTTGAATTATACCAATGTCTGCATCACTGATTGCAAATTTTGTGCTTTTTATAGATCACCTGGAGCTGAAGATTCGTACACGTTAACTCTTGATGAAATTGAAACTAGAGTAAAAACATCTTGTGATATGTTTAAGATCCGTCAAGTTTTGATTCAGGGTGGCCATAACCCAAATTTGAAGATTGAATATTATGAAGATGCATTTAGAATGATTAGAGAGAAATTTCCGACAGTTGGAGTTCATGGATTATCTACATCTGAAATTGACATGATTGCAAGAGTTGAAAAATCATCCACAAAAGAAATTTTATCTAGATTGAAAGATGCTGGATTACAATCAATTCCTGGAGCTGGTGCTGAAATCTTAACTGATTCAGTTAAAAAAATTATTAGTCCAAAGAAAATTTCTAGTGCTGATTGGATTAGAATTATGGATGAAGCTCATTCTCTTGGTATTCCAGGTTCTGCAACCATGATGTATGGTAGTGTAGAAAATAATAATGACATTGTTGAGCATTTTTATAAAATTGTAAATCTACAAGAAAAAACTAAAGGCTTCATGGCATTTATCCCATGGAATTTTGAACCAAATAATACCTTAATGCAAGAAGAAGGTATTGTAGAATATGGCACTGGTGGAACTCAATTGTTAAAAATGATTGCAATATCTAGACTAGTCCTAGATGGATTAATACCTCACATTCAATCATCGTGGCTAACTAATGGAGTTGGTATGGCTCAACTTGCCTTACAATATGGTGCTGATGACTTTGGCGGTACACTCATTGGGGAAGAAGTCGTTTCATGTACTGGTGCACGTTCAACAGAACTTACTGATAAACTCATCCGAGATGCAATTCATCAAATTGGCTATCAAGTAGAAGAGCGAGATAATTTCTATAACCCTATTTCTATATCATAATCCATAACTGGACCATTTAGAATCTACTAGATCTTTTGTCTTATCATCAACTTTGACTAATTGTTGAATTTCTCTTAGATATCCTTCTTCTCTAGTTTTTTGAGTTGCATCAATTCCCATTTTTGAACCCAAGTTTACTAGAGGTGATGCTGGATCTAGTGTATCTGTTGGAGTGTTGTTGATTATCACGGTATCTCTTGCAGCATCTGCTCTTGTAGTAATTGCCCAAATTACATCATTGATGTCATGAACATTGATGTCTTCATCTACTACAACAAACATCTTTGTCAGTGAGAGTTGACCCATTCCCCAAAGACCCATCATGACTTTTTTTGCTTGACCTGGATATCTTTTCTTTATTGAAATAATTGCAAATCCTTGGAACCACCCTGCAGGTGGCATGCTAAAGTCTACTACTTCTGGATGGAACATTTGAATCAGTGGTAAAAATGAACGCTCAATTACTTTGCCAATGAATGCATCCTCTAGAATTGGTTTTCCAACAACGGTTGTAACGTATATTGGATCTTTTCTTCGCATAATTCCTGTTAGCGTAAATGTTGGATATGGTTCAACTGGGGTATAGTATCCTGTATGATCACCAAATGGTCCTTCATCTCTAATGTCTGCAGGATCTACATATCCTTCTAAAACAATCTCTGCATTTGCTGGAACATCCAAATCTATTGTTTTACATTTTACAGTTTTGATTCCTTCTTTTCTTGTAATTCCTGCAAAAAGATACTTGTCTAGTCCTTCTGGAACTGGTGCAATTGATGAGAATATTGTAGCCGGCTCTCCTCCAATTATAATTGCTGTGGGGATTTTCTCTCCTTTGTCTTTTGCAATATCACTATGGTGAGCTCCTCGCTTGTGTTTTTGCCAGTGCATTAATGCGTGAGTTTTGTCAACTATTTGTATTCTGTATACTCCGAGATTTCTAACTCCTGTTTCTGGATGCTTTGTTGCAACTAATCCTAATGTGATAAATTTGCCAGCGTCATTAGGCCATGATTTTAGAATTGGTAAATCCTCAAATGATGCATCGCTTGATGTAATCTCAGTTACAGGCCCACTTGTTACTGCTTTAGGAAATGAAGCAGTCATTTTGGCAAGTTCTGGAAGTTTTTTAATTTTATTTAGTAATCCTGATGGCATATCCATCTTTGTCATGTTTGCTATACGTTGACCAATTTCAGTAAAGTCTGTCATTTCTAATCCTATTTCTAATCTTTTCATAGAACCAAATGCATTTCCTAAAACTGGCATATCGTATCCTTTTATATTTTCAAATAGTAGTGCTGGACCATTAGAGTACATTTCACGTCTCATAATTTCAGCAATTTCCAAATTGGAATCGACTTCAGTTTTGATTCTCTTTAATTCACCATATTTTTCAAGTTCTACAATAAAATCCCTGATACCTTCTATTCCCACATTTGTTCTCTAGTCAGATCAAGTATAAGCTTAACTCGTTTTACATTGGTGGGAGTTCTGTTTTTCTATCATGACCGCCAGAACCAAATTTGCAGTAAAAACACAATTCTGATTCCATGTACTTTAATTGCTCTATTTGAATTGCCCCAAGTTTTAATGCAATTTTTGTTAGAATTTTATATTTTAGTGGCATTGCAGGAATCACTTCATTCAAGTAAACTCTATAATGATCTGGACAAAATTTTAGAGTAATTTTTGATAGATCTTTACCTTTCTCATTAACTTGTTTTGTAAAGTTAATCTGTTCTCTAATGTATTC
This sequence comes from Candidatus Nitrosopumilus sp., assembly GCA_029250275.1. Lineage (GTDB taxonomy): Archaea > Thermoproteota > Nitrososphaeria > Nitrososphaerales > Nitrosopumilaceae > Nitrosopumilus. Next base: position 27,151 of record JAPFBP010000011.1, read on the forward strand.
GTGCTTTGGACATGGACAATCTTTTCCACCTGGATGTTTGTAGGCTGGAGTGTTCTTCCAATCAAAATCTGGAAATTCTTTTTCAAAGTCATCCATATCATGTAATACACAAAATAGCATATAAAACTTGATCAAAATTAGTTGGCGTAATCAACCCAAATGTACATAAACCCCGAATTGACCATCAAAAATATGGCAGCTGCTAAAAAGCAAACAAAACAAGATCTTGAAATTAAGATTGCCGAATTAGAAACAAAGATAAACAAACTTTCTACTCAGCTAGCATCAAAACCAGCTGAAGTAAAGCCAGCAGAAACAAAACCAGCTGAAAGACCTGCAGCAACTACCAAACCAAAAGGTACACTACCAAAAGGATTTGGAGAAACACCAGCAGAAACAAAACCAGCTGAAGTTAAACCAGCTGAAAGACCTGCAGCAACTACCAAACCAAAAGGTACACTACCAAAAGGATTTGGAGAAAAACCTGCAGAGGTTCCAAAACCAGCTGAAACTACATCACAACCTCCAGCAACTGTACAAGCAGCATTAGAGAATGCATACATGACTGCTCCTATGACATCATTTCATGATTATAGAGCCAAAGTCACAGGTTATTCTCCAGCTCCTAACAGATATTTTGTTAGACGAACTGCTCCTGTAGGAAAAGTTCCAACCAAAAATTGGAATGATCAAAAAGCAACAGTAACTGGTTACACCGCAGTATCAAACCAATACTTTGCAACAAGAGCAAGAATTGCACATCATCCTGCTGATAAAACATTTGGAAGTTTTAGTGGAGTCAACATGACAGTTGAAGGTGTTATCGCACAAGCAAAACAAGCTCCAACACCAGAATCACCAAAGCCTAAACAAGGTACACTACCAAAAGGTTTCTAATTCAATTATATCCATTATTTTATATTTTTAAAAGTAATATTATTCTCTGATCGTATTGAATATTGTACATGGCCCCAAAAATTAACTGCCCTAATTGTCAGGAAAATGAATGGCTTGAAAATAATGAATTAAGCTATTTACCAACTGTTATGAAATTAGATGACGGAACTTATGTTGCAGATACTAAAAACGGAATTCATGTTAGATTGTGGAGATGTAACAACTGCATGTATGTGATGCAATTTTGGGAGCCTGATTAATTTAAAAGTTATGCAATTTTTACAAAATATTGTTTATTTTTACTAATTAATTTGAACAAAAATTTTGGATGATCAAAATGTAAATAAACAATGCGATATTTACTGTAAGGAATGGTAGCAAAAAGCAAAGCAAGTAAAAAAATGGATCTAGAAGCAAAAATCGCTGAACTAGAGAAAAAATTAACAAAATTATCTTCACAGCTTGAAGCCAAATCCACTCCAAAACCAGCTGAAGTTAAACCAGCTGAAGTTAAACCAGCTGAAGTTAAACCAGCTGAAGTTAAACCAGCTGAAGTTAAACCAGCTGAAAGACCTGCAGCAACTACCAAACCAAAAGGTACACTACCAAAAGGATTTGGAGAAAAACCTGCAGAGGTTCCAAAACCAGCTGAAACTACATCACAACCTCCAGCAACTGTACAAGCAGCATTAGAGAATGCATACATGACTGCTCCTATGACATCATTTCATGATTATAGAGCCAAAGTCACAGGTTATTCTCCAGCTCCTAACAGATATTTTGTTAGACGAACTGCTCCTGTAGGAAAAGTTCCAACCAAAAATTGGAATGATCAAAAAGCAACAGTAACTGGTTACACCGCAGTATCAAACCAATACTTTGCAACAAGAGCAAGAATTGCACATCATCCTGCTGATAAAACATTTGGAAGTTTTAGTGGAGTCAACATGACAGTTGAAGGTGTTATCGCACAAGCAAAACAAGCTCCAACACCAGAATCACCAAAGCCTAAACAAGGTACACTACCAAAAGGTATGGGACAAACACAGCAAACACCACAATCGTCAACAAATGTTGTAGGTGATGGAAAGTCTAGAGAAGAAAAACTTGCAGACTATGAAGCAGATTACTTGCAAAGAATAGAACAACAAAGAATAGATGAAGATCAAGCCTTTGGCGAATTACTTGAATCTGAAGCAAAATCTCGAGCTACGGCATCTAGAGGTACTTTACCAAAAGGATTTGAACCAAAACAAGAATCAGAACCTAAAGCATTAAAAGCATCTAAAGGCACTTTGCCAAAAGGTTTCTAATCCATCAACAATTTTTTCTTTATTTATTTTTTAAATTTAGAAAATCTTCTAACACTTCTTTAGAATGTCCTGCAGGTTTTACTTTAGGATATATTTTGAAAATTTTTCCTTTTTCATCTACAAGAAATGTGCTTCTCATAACTCCCATGTACTCTCTACCCATAAATTTTTTCTTACCCCAAACACCAAACAAGTTTGAGACTTCTTTATCGACATCTGCTAATAATGGATATTTGATTCCCATTTTATCACAGAATTTTTTATGAGAGTCAACGTCATCTGGACTAATTCCTATAATTTCAATTTCTTCTTTTTGGAATTTTTTATAATCTTTAGAAAATTCATCGGCCTCTGTAGTACACCCTGGTGTGAAATCTTTTGGGTAAAAGTAGATGACATGTTTTTTGCCTTTAAAATCACTTGATTTTACTTTGTTTCCATTTGAATCATTTACTGCAAATTTGGGAACAGAATCACCTTCAGAAATCATATGTTCTCAAATGGATTAATCCGTAATTAATTACTTTTTGAGATCAACCAATCAAAAACAAGGTCGAATCTTTTATATGGATATACACGAGGCTTTAGCTTGATGGTTAATTCAAGAGCATATCTTGCTGAAGCAATTGCAACATATGGCTTAGTATTCTTTGGTCCGCTTTCAGTAATTCTAGCAGTTTCTGCATTTGGTGAAGAATTAACAACACAATCAGTATTGTTCATTTCTCTTGGACACGGTGGTGCAATTGCTTTGATGGTTTACGCATTTGGACATGTTTCTGGTGCTCACATTAATCCCGCAGTTACAATTCCTATGATGATTACAAAAAAGATTGGAATTGTAGATGGAGTCGGATATATAATTTCACAATTAATCGGTGCAGTAGCAGCTGCTGCAACACTTGCCGTAATATTGCCTGAACTTGGTGCTAAAGTAAACTTTGGAACTCAAGGTGGCCCAAGTGATTTGATCAACAACAGCATCGGTTCTGGATTTGCAATTGAGGCAATCTTGACATTCTTCTTAGTTACTGTAATCTTTATGGTGGCAGTTCATAAAAAAGCAACTCCTGGGATACAAGGACTTGCAATCGGTGGAATGGTTTTCCTTATTCACTTAGTTGCTGTACCATTAACAGGTGCATCAGTTAATCCTGCAAGAACATTTGGTCCTGCTTTAATTTCTGGATTCTGGGAATTCCATTGGTTATACTGGGCAGCACCAATTTTGGGTGGAATCATTGCAGGTTTGATAATGAATTATGTCTATACAAAACCGGCAGAAAAAGAAGCATAATCCTAACATTTTTAAAAATTTAGATTCTTAATTTTCCATATGACATCATCTAAAGATATTTCTCAAATGTTTGATTCTGAATCCAAAAAACTCCAAAATCTAATTGACACTGCAAATTCAAAAACAGATATGAACATTCATGACATTGTAGATACATACTATCAAGTAATGAATGTCTCATCTATGGCTACTATGCTCAAACAACAGACTTATTCTGAGCCTAGCCACTTGTTGTCAAAAATACAAGAAACTGAAAAAATGATTTCAGAAAAATTTGATTCTATAATTCATCCAAATTTTTTATTAAAAATATCTTTATCAATTCAAGAAATGACAAAAAATTTACAATCTGGAAATTCTGGTGAAAAATTAAAAGAACAAATTGAATCAGACGCTAAATTGTTTGAAGAATTACGTCAAACTATGAGTACTAGAGAATTTGTTGAACAATATGAGAATGGAATTTTTCATGATTAGTGATATTGCAAAAAATTTAGTTGAATTAAAAAAAGAATTTGTTAAACTCTATGATGGAAATAGCCAAATTCAGGAATTTATTCCAAAATCAAAATCAGAATTATTTCCAATTGAAGAATTGCATTTAGATTTGTTACACGAATTTGCAACAAAGAATCCTATCTACTATAATTCATTTGAGAAAAAAATTGGGTCAGTTGATTGTATTGTGTATGAAGGAGACATTAACAAGTATTGGCTAAACAGCATTCAACATGGTTCAAGCAAAGCCCCTTTTTCTCCCACTTGGATAATGTCTGGATATATTGGAACAATGTTTGCAAAGGAATTAGGGTATTCTGAAGTAATTGATATTGGTTCAGGTGATGGAAGAATTGCATATTGCGCAAAAGTTTTGGATTTGGAATCACACAGTATTGAAATTGACGATATGTTAGTTGATTTACAACACCTCTTAACATCTACACTAAACTTTCATCCTTATTGTGATGATGCTATTACTTTTGATTATTCTTCATTGAATCTTTTACGACCTATCTTTTTTATTGGAGGATTAGCACAAATGGGTGGGATTTTTCTTGCAACTGGTGTGTTAGATAAAGTCAATTTAATATCTAATCTAAAACAGAATTCTGGTTGGGTATTTGCAGGAACCCTATCTCAAAAATATACTCCAGATCCTAAAAATGAGGCCGGATGGGGAACATTAATTGAAAAAAATAATCTAAAATCTATTCAACGGGTTTCTTTACCTGCTGCTTGGACTTTTCATGAATCTGACGATGTCCAATACATTTTTACAGAATCTATCTAATAGTAATCCAAATTAAGCGTAAATTTCCAAAACTTTTTGGACTCGTTGCATAGCTTGGATAGTGCGATTGCTTGCGGAGCAATAGGTCGTCGGTTCGAATCCGATCGGGTCCGCTTTTATCTTGTCTTTATTTTAGTTCCAGGTCAATTTTTAGTCTAATTATTTCTAAAACCCTAATAATTTGTAGTGTCTTTGATAATCTATGGATTATGAAAAATTCTGCTCACAAATTTTAGAAGCAGACCTTAAGATTAGATTTGCTACAGTATTTGATGAATGGTCAGTTAAAGTTGGAGGTGGAATGAGAGAAGGTGTAGAAAGTTTACTATCTGAGCGTGCATCAAATGAACTTGTTAATCTTTCAACACTTGATTGGAAGTCCAGAAAAGATATGGCAAAATGGCTCGGTAAAACAAAATACACCTTGGCAGAATACGATACGATTAAACGTTTTTCATTTTATCTTGGTGATGATTACTTGCTTCTTGTAAGTACAGAAAAAGACTGTGATACTGATATGATCGTTGATAAAGTAATCAAACTCTATTACAAAAATCAAGACTAAGATGTTCTAAAAAATTGAATTTTTTTATGAGTAAGCAATGAACTATTCATATGGAATTAAAATCAGAAAAATCAATTAAAGAATATCTAAAAACATTACCTGATGACACTCATCAAATATTATCTTGATGTATAGTCCATTTCCAGTATTACTTATAGAAGAATATACTAGACGTTTTAAACGAAAAATAAAAAATAAAATTATCAAAGATTTAAAATTCAGATCTCGTCTTACTCGTAAAAAAACTCAAGAATTAGGTAAGATGGTAAAAAATCATAAATTAGTTGATGATGTTACTAGACAAAAATCTGAAGAAATTATTAAACATGCAAAGAAAAAGGGATACGAAATAAGTGAAAAAATTATCGCTCGGGGTAGTATTTTAAGTTCTAAATTAAAAAAGAAAACAAAATCTACAATAAAATCTGGAATGAATCTCAAATCATCATCAAACAAAGATCTAGATTTGTTAAAAAAACTTGGAGATTTACAAAGGCAGGAATTATCACCAATAAAGAATTCCAAGAAAAAAAGAAAAAAATACTTTCTAAAATTTAGAATGTTACTTTGCAAATCCTTCTGTAGACCAATATACTCCTGAGGAATCAAAATATGCAAGGACTCATACAATCTCCTTTTTGGAAAAAAATTCTAAATAATTAAACTGGAAATTGTATTTTTTTATGAAGATTTTAAATATTATAACTTCTCAAACAAATAATGGGTGGAGAAGATTTTCATTATTCCTCCATATTAGTTCATGATATTATGACTAGGGCTTTAATCACTGTAAATTTAGCAACCACTGCATTACAAGTTGCAAAAATGATGGAACAAGGAGGAATTGGTGCAATACTTGTCCAAGATAATGACAATCCTGTGGGTATTGTAACTGATAGAGATTTTGCAACAAGAATAGTTGCAAATAATTTACCATTTGATACGTCAGTAGAAAAAATAATGTCTTCTCCTTTGATTTCAATTAATCACAACGAACCAATTTCTGTAGCTGCAGAAATGATGACTGTTAAAAAAATTAGAAAACTTGCAGTTACTAAAAATGGTAAAGTGGTTGGAATTATTACATCTACTGATTTAGTTACACAATTGGCAAAATAACTAGAATGTTTTCATCTTTCTAAGAAATACTGTAACTGATGTCATGTAGCATCCTGTTGCGATAATTTCTGAAATTAATGATGCTAAATATGGTTCAATACCGATTTCTAGAAAATAATACAAAGTTGGCCATCGTACTCCTAGATAGATTATTTCACCTACTCCAAACGATGAAATTAAAGATAGTAATTCTTTTTTAATTAAATTTGATTTCATAGACTTGTATCGTTCTATATTGCCCCAGTAAAATAACGCTGAAAAAATTCCAAAGTAAATAATGTATCCAATAATTATTGTGATTGTTGTGTTTAGATAATTCTCTTGGTCTACTAACAGTTGAGATGCAACTGCCGATACTGATGCTGAGATTACAAAACAGATGAGAAAGTTTCTATTAATTTGTAATAACTGTGGATTTAGTTTCATCGTTATCTCTATGGTAACTAATAATTTACATCATATCATAAATCAAACTATGAAAAAGAGATGTTTCTGGGCAAAAGATGAACCTAATGTCACATATCATGATGAAGAATGGGGAACTCCTTTACATAATGATCAAAAATTATTTGAATTTTTAATATTGGAAGGCGCTCAGGCTGGTCTAACTTGGGTTACAATTCTAAAACGTAGAGAAGGCTATAGAAAGGCATTTTCTAATTTTAATGCCAAAAGAGTTTCAAAATACACCCAAAAACATGTAGAAAAATTACTCCAAAATGAATCAATTATTAGAAATAAACTCAAAATAAATTCTACAATAAACAATGCAAAACAGTTTCTTAAAATTCAAGAAGAATTTGGAACTTTTGACAAATATCTTTGGGAGTTTGTTAATTACAAACCAATCAAAAATAAATTCAAAAATCATTCACAACTACCTACATCTACTGAGATTTCAGAAAAATTAAGCAAAGATCTAAAAAAACGTGGATTTAATTTTGTAGGACCTACAATTTGCTATGCTTTGATGCAATCTGTTGGTATGGTAAATGATCATACATCTAATTGTTTTTTGTACAACAAATAATTTTTTAAGTAAGACTGATTTCTCTTAAACATGGCATCTGGAAAATTTGCAACATCTGTGTCTTGTATGGATGGAAGAATTCAAATACCTTTAGCAAATTGGATCAAAGAAAAATATTCTGTTGATTTTGTTGATGCAATTACTGAACCTGGAATTGATAAAACAGTTGCAGACAATCTAGATCTTATTTCAATTAAAAATAAAATTAACATTTCAATTAATGCTCATAAATCTGAATTAGTGGTAGTTTCAGGTCATTATGATTGTGCTGGAAATCCTGTATCTGATGCAGAACATATTTTTCAAATTAAACAAGGCGTTAAAGTTATTTCTTTATGGAATCCAAATATAAAAGTAATTGGTGTTTGGGTTGATGATTCTTGGAAAGTTAATCTTCTCTAATTTTATTTGTTCAAATTAGAATAGATGTTTTAAATTCATAAATTCTATTGTTTACCACAAACCTATGACACACTCTATTCAATTGTCTGTAATTATTTTTATGAACATCTCTCATGTAAACTGACAAAGAATTTTAGATTATATGTGAGATTACTAATACACTCTTAAATCTGATGAATAAAAAATTATCTAACTTTTCAAAGACTGCAGGTCCTGGTATACTATTTGCTAGTACCGCAATTGGTGTTTCTCATCTAGTACAATCTACTAGGGCTGGTGCTGATTTTGGCTTGATGATTTTAGGATTTGTTATTTTAGTAACTTTACTGAAATATCCTTTTTTTGAATATGGTTCTAGATATGCCAATTCTACTCAAACTAGTATAATTGATGGATACAAGAAACTTGGCAAACCTGTATTATGGTTATACTTTTTACTTACAATTTCATCCATGTTTTTTGTAACAGGAGCGGTTGGATTTGTAACTGCTGGATTTTTTGAAAATCTTTTTGGAGTTGATTTTCTTGGTGAATGGAGTGTGGTGATATTATTTGCGATATGTGTTTCAATTTTGGCTGTTGGTAAATACAATGTACTGGATAG